>JADMKO010000053.1 GCA_015478785.1 Chryseobacterium sp.
CCCAAGTGAATGGCCATCCATTAATTTATCTCGATAATGCCGCCACTTCTCAAAAACCAGCTTCCGTTATTGGAACTGAAAAAAAATATTATGAAGAACTGAATGCCAATGTTCACAGAGGAATACATTCGCTGAGCCAACTAGCAACAACAGAAATGGAAAATGCGAGAAAAAAGATTCAAACTTTCATTAATGCACAACACGATTACGAAGTCATCTTCACCCGCGGAACGACAGAAGGAATCAATCTTTTGGCCTATGCAGTCTCCAATTCCCGGCTTTTGAAGGAAGGCGACGAAATTATCATTTCACATCTGGAGCACCATTCTAATATTGTTCCCTGGCAAATGTTATGCGAGAGAACTGGTGCTGTTCTGAAGGTAATTCCAATGGATGAAAACGGAATACTACAGTTGGATTTCTTAGAAAAAAACCTCAGTGAAAAAACAAAAGTAGCTTCTTTCAATTATGTTTCCAACGCCCTTGGAATCGTGAATCCAATAAAAGAAATGATTTCAATGATCCGGAAAAATTCGGGGGCTTTCATTATTATTGACGGAGCACAGGCGGTTCCTCATTTTAAAATTGATGTTCAGAAAATGGACTGCGATTTTTTCGTGTTTTCCGGACATAAAATGTACGCACCTACAGGAACCGGAATCTTGTATGGAAAGGAAGAAATTCTGAATTCTCTTCAGCCTTTTCATGGTGGTGGCGAAATGATAGAAACCTGTTCTTTTACCAAAACCAGCTATGCCGCTTTGCCTTTTAAATTTGAAGCAGGGACGCCAAATATCGCCGGGAACATTACATTGGGCGCTGCTGTAGATTTCATGAACTCAGTAGGTATTGAGAATATTCAAACGCATGAAAATAAATTATTAGCGTATGCTCAGCAGAAACTTCTGGACATCGGAAATTTAAAAATATATGGCAAAAAAGCTCCCCGAACCGGAGTAGTTTCCTTCACGCTCAATAGCGCAGGAATCGCTTCCGATGCCGGAATGATCCTGGATAAACTGGGAATTGCCGTTAGAACCGGGCATCACTGTACGCAACCCATTATGGATTTTTATAATATTGCCGGAACCATTCGGGCGAGTTTTGCAGTTTACAATACGCTGGAAGAAATTGATATTTTCGCTGAAGGAATCGTAAAAGCCCAAAGAATGTTAAGTTAAAAAGAATCAAACCAATGAATTGCGGTCGTTGTAATTCAATTTAAAAAATATAAAAGCCATAATAGAAAACGCCAGAAGCGAACTTCCACCATAACTGAAATACGGCAGCGGAATTCCTACAGTTGGAAAAAGTCCCATGACCATTCCGATATTAATGGCGAAATGCACGAAAAGAATGGAAGCGAAACAGTATCCAAACACCCGATTGAAAGCCGTTTTCTGCTTTTCAGCAAGATAATAAATGCGGGCAATAAAAATAGTGTACGCCAGAATCAACAAAGTGCTTCCTACAAATCCCCACTCTTCTCCCACGGTACAGAAAATGTAATCGGTTTCCTGTTCAGGCACAAATTTTCCCTGGGTTACAGAGCCTTGCTGATATCCTTTTCCGGAAAAACCACCGGAACCGATAGCGGTTTTGGAATACAAAAGATTATATCCTGAAGTATCCCGAAATGCTCTTTCGCCTTTGTAAAGAACTTCAATCCGTTCCCGCTGATGCTTCGGAAGTTTCTCCAGAATTACAGGCCCGGCAAAAGCAATACCGCACAATATTCCTAAAGATCCCACCAACATTCCGATGCTGATGACATTCCATGAGATTTTCCGATAATTCATAAAAACAAAAATCCCACCTATTAACAAGACAGTCAGCGCAATATAGAGCGGATTTATAGCCAACGAAAGCGAAAAAATGCTTACCAGCAAAAGACCAATACCGAAAAACCAACCGCTCAGCCCTTCTCTATATAACGCAATAAGAAAAGCGGAAAACACGAGCAGTGAACCCACATCGGGAATGGCCAACACAATAATCGCCGGAATACCAATAATAAAAAAAGCGGTTCGCAGTGATTTTTTATGTTTCAGATTAAAATCGGGGCCGGAAACATAGTTGGAAAGCATGAGGGCTGCTCCGATTTTAGCAAACTCTACAGGCTGCATCGTGAAACCACCGAATTTATACCAATTTTTTTGTCCGAGAATCTCCGTTCCGAAAGGAAATAATCCTAATAACAATAACACCCCGAGAATATAAAATATCCCTGAAAAATTTTCAAAAAAATTACTTCTTGAAAGAAAAATAACAATTCCTACAAAAAGAGAAATCATAAAAAAGAAGAACTGTTTCTGCCCCAAAGCCTGATCCACACTATAGATATTCGCTACAGCAAAAGAACAGATGAGCAGATACAGCCCCAAACTTAATTTATCTATTCCCGCGGCCCACTTCATTGGTTTTGTTGTTTAGTTTTTGTATTCCTCATTTTCGATTGGAGAGAATCTCTTTTCTGAAGAAGTTTGTTTCTCACCGGTTCACTTTTGATGAATCTCAGGCTGTCCTTTATTTCCAAAAGCCGAATCGAATCTTTGTCAGGTTCCTTATACAAGCCTTTTCTTTTTAAATCTGCAATCCATTGTCTTCGATATTCGGGCATAAAACTGGCGTTGACAAGCTTATTATAAAGATGTTCCCGTTTCAGATCCCCGGTCAGATATTTTTCCGCAATTACCGTAGCAGCCGGGCCTGCCCAAGTGGATCCGAAACCTGCATGTTCCATCAAGGCAACCACAACAATTTTAGGTTTATCAGCAGGCGCAATGAGTACAAAAACCGAATTGTCTTTTCCCTGCGGAACCTGTGCTGTACCCGTTTTTGCCAATTGAGTAAAATCGTTGGATTTCAGTCCACGCGCTGTTCCGGCGAGTACTACCGCTTCCATACCCTTCAAAATAGGTTCGTAATGTTTTGCATCAACCAGTGTTTTATGCTTCACCTTAAATCTGGGATCCGGATTGGGTTTTCCATCGATTAGTTTTACAATATGGGGAGTATAAAACCAGCCTTTATTGGCAATTGCCGCAACACCATTGGCCAATTGTAACGGTGTCAGCATCACATCACCCTGTCCCATTCCATTGAAAACGGAGCCGTTTCTGGTAATATCAGAAAACCAGTCTTTTTTTCCGCTTCTTTTTTCATAAAATTTTCCATCAGGAATTCTGCCTCTCACTCCTGTAGCCAAGTCATTATTCAGAAAAACACCGAACCCGAAACTTTCCATAATAGCTTTCCATTCGTCAATAGCTTTGGAAGGATTTCCCGGATATTTGTTCATAATGGCAATAAATGCATATGAAAAATAGCAGTTGCTGGAGACCCGTATTGACGGAACCAGCGGATCTGCTCCGCCATGTCCTTTTATTCGCAATCCTTTATAATTAAATCCACGTCCGCACGGGAAAATGGTATTTTCATCCATCACGCCCATCTGCATTCCGGCAAGTGCCGTAAACATTTTAAAGGTGGAACCGGGCATGTGAGCAGACTGTATCGACCGGTCGAACATCGGCATATTAAACAAATCTTTCTGCAGATTGTAGAGATTTTTAGATTTGTCGGGGCCGGTAAAAAGATTAGGATCGATATCGGGACCGGAAGCTAACACCAGAATTTCGCCCGTATTGGGGTCCAATGCTACAATGCCACCTCTTTTATTGACCATCATTTCCTCGGCCATTCTCTGCAAATCATAGTCAATGGTTAGGGTAATATCTTCTCCCGAAACTTCTTCTTTGTCCAGTTTTCCATCCTTGTAAGAACCGATGCTTCTCAACTTGATGTCTTTTTGGATGTATTTCAGCCCTTTTTCGCCTCGAAGATGTTTTTCGTAAGATTTTTCAACTCCGGACTTTCCAATAAAATCTCCGGGAAGATAATAGAGTGAATCTTTTTTGATGTCATTTTCGTTTACTTCATTGGTATATCCCAACAGGTTGCCCGATGTAGAAACTTCGTACTGTCGTTGTGGCCTGGAAACAATACTGAACGCAGGATATTTAAAGATAATTTCCTGAATTTTAGCCATTTTCTCGCGACTGAGATTCTTTACAAAAGTCATCGGTGTAAGGCGGGAATAATATTTTTCCTTGCTGATTTCTTCGATACGTTTTACAAAGTCACTTTTACTGATTTCCATTAAATTGCAAAAACCGATGGTGTCAAAATCCGGGCGCATCAGAGCTTGTGTAAAAGAGATTTCATAAGCCGGCTGATTTCCTACCAAAATTCTTCCGTTCCGGTCAAAAATAACGCCTCTCTGTGGAATGACATATTCTATTTTTATGGAAGTATTGGCTGCGTTCAGCGCATAACGGTCTGTAAACAACTGCAAATACGCCAGCCTTGCTATAAAAATTACAGCAAGAATTCCTAAAACGATGATTATTTTTAAAAATTGTGGTTTCAAATCCTTTGTTTGATTTTAAAAATCAAAGCATACAAAACGATAAATATAAAAGAAATAATGCTGGAAATCAACACATTCAGCAATATATCGAAAATACGGCTGAGTTTGAAGAACTCAATAAACTGAACCAGAAGCTGATAAAAGAAAATACTGGTAAGGATAAACAATAAAAATCGTGGCCATTGCAACGAACTGAAAGAGAAAAAATCGGTCGTGGTATCAGTTGACGTTCTGAAAATAAGAGTCCTGAAATAAGCAATAGCGGTGGTAGCAAATGCATTGATTCCCCAGGTTCCTAAAAAAGCGTCGATACAAAGCCCAAGCAAAAAACTGAGCGCCAAAAATTGATACCTGTTTCTGAAAAAAGGATAGAACATGACAAAAACCGGATACAGCACCGGCGTATATTCTCCGGAAAGGGTAATTCTGTTCAGCACGAAAACCTGAAGAGCCACCAAAAAGGCGATCAGTAAAAAATCAGTAAAAAGTGTTCTGCTAATCATTCTCTCGATCTATCGTAGCTTGCAACGTATCCTGAATTTTTTGGATTTCCAATTTTTTCAGATTTTTCACTACATATATTTTGCTCAATGTTCCCATTTTCTCACTCAGTTCCACGGAAATATCCCAAAACCCGGTTTTGCTGTCTACTTCATATCCGGCAACAGTTCCAATCATAATCCCCTGAGGGAAAATAGCTGATTTCCCGTCTGTTACTACGGTATCACCTACATTCAGCGGAACATATTTTGGAATATCGGCAAGATGCATAATTCTGGAATTTTCACCCTTCCAAATCAGCGTACCGAAATAACCGGAATTCTTCAGTGAGGCGTTCAGTCTTATTTTATTGGTACTCAAAACCGATTGTACAAGAGCGTAATTATTGGTCGTATTGATGATAATTCCTGCAATTCCGTTTGGGGCAATAACGCCCATTTTAGGAAGTACGCCGTCTCTTTTTCCGCGGTTGATAGTAAAATAGTTGTCTTTTCTGTTGATGCTATTGAAAATGATTTCACCGTCAACGAAAGTATAAATCTGTCCGCCCCCTAGGGTATCATGAACTTTTCTGAATTTAGGTTTTTCATGACCCTCTTTTCCATAAAGTTCCTCCATAAGAACTTTATTCTGAGCTACCAGATCCTCGTTAATTTGCTTCAGTTTCAGATAAGAAGTTCCTTCATCAATATATCCGGACACCCAGGAATTGAATGCCGCTGTTTGTGCAGCAAACCACGATTGTTGCATTGAATTTCGGGTGAAAATGAGAATCAATGCAATAATTTGCAATAGTAAAAAGAACATGAAAAAACTGTTCTTTGAAAATAATCTCATCAAAAACCCCATTCCCTAAAACAACGAAATTTAAACTTATTTAATAAGGAAATTGAATTTATCCATGTTTTTAAGCGCAATACCTGTACCACGAACTACCGCTCTCAGTGGATCTTCCGCAACAAATACTGGAAGCCCCGTTTTTCTGTGAAGCCTGTCGGACAATCCTCTCAGCAGTGCACCGCCGCCGGCAAGGTAAATTCCGGTTTTATAAATATCTGCGGCCAATTCCGGTGGTGTCAGTGAAAGCGTTTCCATTACGGCATCTTCAATTCTGATAATAGATTTGTCCAATGCTCTTGCAATTTCCTTGTAGCCCACCATAATTTCTTTTGGTTTTCCTGTGATCAGGTCGCGTCCCTGAACCGGGATATCCTCAATGTCCACATCCAATTCTTCCACGGCAGATCCAGCTTCAATTTTCACTCTTTCCGCAGTTCTTTCTCCGATATAAAGATTGTGATGGGTTCTCAAATAATAGGCAATATCACTGGTAAACACGTCTCCTGCAATTTTCACAGATTTGTCGCAAACGATACCTCCCAAAGCTACGACTGCGATTTCTGTAGTTCCGCCGCCGATGTCAATAATCATATTTCCCTCAGGTTTCTGAACATCAATGCCAACTCCTATTGCCGCTGCCATTGGCTCATAAATAAGACGGACTTCTTTCGCATTCACTTTTTGGGCACTGTCCCGAACGGCACGTTTCTCAACTTCTGTAATTCCTGATGGAATACAAATCACAATTCTGAGTGCAGGCTGTATCAATTTTCCTTTAATTCCGGGGATCTGTTTGATAAATTCCTTGATCATGTGTTCCGAAGCGTGAAAATCTGCAATAACTCCGTCCTTCAGCGGGCGGATGGTTTTAATATCTTCGTGGGTTTTTCCCTGCATGTGCTTTGCCTGTTCACCAACCGCGATGGGTTTTCCTGTGGAGCGTTCGATGGCGACAATAGAGGGCTGGTCTATAACGATTTTATTATTGTGGATAATCAATGTGTTAGCTGTTCCGAGGTCAATCGCGATTTCCTGCGTGAACATATCAAATAAACCCATATTTTTTTTTGATTTTTAAGTAGAAATTAAGTTTACAAAGATATAAATTTAGAAACATCTCAGGGATTTAAGTATCTTGAAATTTGGTTAAAGTTTTATTAAATTTACCTTGCTGAAAACAACATCAATTTTAAACCGGAAACCAGAAGATTTTCCCGAAAAAAAGGTTCTTTTTGATGTTTTATGGACAACAGGCTTAGGTTTTATGAATGACTTTAATCATAGGCCTTTAAATTAAAAATCAGTACTTTTGCGTCTGCTATGAAACAGCATCCTGAAATACACAAAACTGCTAATTTTGCCGTGTTAAGCGTGAGCTACGAAAAAGCTGATGCAGAGACCCGGAGCAAGTTTGCGTTCTTTGATGAACACATCAAGGATTTTGTACACTCCATTCATGCCGGAAATATGGGAGACGCTTTTGTGGTTTCCACGTGTAACCGTACCGAAATTTATACAACTTCGCACAATTATCTGTTGGTAGCCGAAGAGTTCTGCAAAACTACAGGCGTAGCCCTGACGGATTTTATCAAATATGCCAATATCTTCACGAGAGAGGAAGCTCTGAACCATCTTTTTCGGGTAGCTGCCGGACTGGAAAGCCAGATTATCGGTGATTTCGAAATTATTGGACAGATCAAAAACGCTTACAACAGGTTCAAAAAAGAGAAAAAAAACAGCAATCCCTATCTGGAACGGGCCATCAATTCTTCCATTCAGATTTCTAAAAAAATAAAAAACGAAACCGGGATTTCCAATGGAGCAGCCTCTGTTTCTTACGCTGCGGTACATTATATTCTGAATCATCAGAAACAGATTTCCGATAAAAACATTCTTCTTCTCGGAACCGGCGAAATTGGCCAGAATACAGTAGAAAATTTGGTAAAGCACATCTACAAGCCGAGAATAAAAGTGATGAACCGTACTTCAGAAAAGGCGGAGAAAATTGCAGAAAAATATAAAATTCCTCACATTGCTTTTAGCGATTTGGAAACTGAACTTAAGAACACCGATATTCTGATTGTCGCAACCGGAGCGGCACATCCTATCATTCATCAAAATCATTTCCCGAACGGAAAAGAGACTCTTGTGATAGATCTTTCTATTCCTAATAATGTTGAAAAAAATATTACCACAAACCCTAATGTAAACCTGGTAGACGTAGATGAACTTTCCGCACATATCAGCAATACAATGGAACAGCGGAAAAAAGAAATTCCGAAAGCCGAAAAAATCATTAAAGAAATGACCAAGGATTTCACGGAATGGGAAAAGAAAAGGAAACTGGCTCCGAAAATTCATCATTTTAAAGCTGTTTTAAAGAATATGGAGCGAAATGAAATGCACAATATTCACAAAAAACACAAGTATGTGGATGTACATGATATGGTACTTTCAGAAAAACTGGTGCAGAAAATTACCAATCGATTTGCAAAATATATTATCGATCATCCCTGGAAAGCAGAGGAAATCAGCCAGTTGATGCACGAGATTTTAGTAGAACACCCCAATAACGAATTTAATGAAAAGCATTAGAATCGGCACCCGAAATTCACCTTTGGCACTATGGCAAGCCCGTGAAGTGGCAAGACATCTTCAGAATCTGAATTATACTACTGAAATTGTCCCCATTATTTCTACCGGCGATCAGAACCTGACCCAGCCTTTGTATGCCATGGGAATCACCGGGATTTTCACCAAAGATCTGGATATTGCCCTTTTAAACAAAGAAATAGATATTGCAGTTCATTCTCTGAAAGACGTTCCTACACAATTGCCCGATCAAATAAAAATCGTCAGTTATTTACAGAGAGATTTTCATCAGGACGTTCTGGTGAGAAAACAATCTGCACAAACCCTTGACTTAAAAGATCTTAAAATTGCCACGAGCAGCCTTCGCAGAAGAGCTTTCTGGCTGAAAGAACTTCCGGATACTGAATTTTCAGATATCCGCGGCAATGTCCAAACCCGTCTTCGGAAATTGGAAGAACAGGATTTTGATGCTACAATTTTCTCTCTGGCCGGACTTAAAAGAATCAATATTAATATTTCTCACGAGGAAATTCCGGGTATGATCTCAGCTGCATCGCAAGGCGTTGTAGCCGTTGCTGGACATGAAGAAAATGCGGAAATTAACGAAGTTCTGACACGAATCAACCATCGGGAAACCCAAATATGTGTAGAAATAGAACGTAATTTCCTGAAAACTTTAGAAGGTGGATGTACGGCTCCTATCGGTGCTTTTGCTGAGTATGAAGATGAAAAAATCCGCTTCATCGGAAGACTATGTTCTCTGGACGGCAAAAACTGTATTCAAACAGATGAAATTTTTGATTACGAAGAAAACAGAAACTTCGGCGAAGAACTGGCGCAAAAAATCCTGAACAACGGCGGAAAAGCCGTAATGGAAGAAATAAAACAACAACTGGGCTGAAGACAATGAAGGTTCTGTTCACAAAAAATAATCTGGACACCGAAATTATTTCTGAAAAAATCGGAGACCAATTTTCTTATGATTTCGTGGAAGTAATCGAGATAAAGCCTTTGTTTGTCCCGCATTTTGACCTGAAAGATTCTTCGCTTATATTCACCAGTGTCAATGCTGTGGAAAGTTTTTTCCAAAACGGATTCCTTCCTAACGAAGATTTCACCAGCAAGAATTTCAACAAAATATATTGTGTAGGACAGAAAACAAAAAAACGGATTCGGGATTATGGTTTTGGAACTTTCAAAGTGAAAAAACACGCCCGCGAACTCTGTGATTTTATCATCGAACATTCCGCAAAAGAACGCTTTCTGCACTTCTGTGGAAATCTGGCGCTGGATGTTCTGGACAAAGCGCTTCCGTTGCAAAACATTTCTTATCGGAAGATTTTCATGTATGAAACTACGCTGCTCTACCCAAAAATTGAGAACAATTACGATGCTGTTGTTTTTTTCAGCCCGAGTGGCGTGCGAAGTTTTATAAAACACAACAGTTTAGAAAATAAAAAGATATTTTCTATCGGATTGACCACTTCCGAAGAAATTGAAAAACACACCGACAGCAAAATAATTACCAGCAAGGAAATCAGCCTGGATGATGTTTTGAGACTGATTTCAAAAGAAGCTGAAAAGCAAAACAAAAATTAATTATGATTAAAAACGATTTATATTTACGGGCGTTAAAAGGAGAGACTGTAGAACGTCCTCCCGTTTGGATGATGCGTCAGGCAGGACGCTATCTTCCTGAGTTCATGGAAATTAGGAAAGAATATGATTTTTTTACCCGCTGCCAAACTCCTGAACTGGCCTCAGAAATCACCGTACAACCGATCCGGAGATTTCCTCTGGATGCGGCCATTTTGTTTTCAGATATTCTCGTGGTACCACAAGCGATGGGAATTGATTTTAAAATGAAAGAAAATATCGGTCCTTGGCTTGATGATCCAATTCGTACGGCGGAGCAGGTTCAGAACGTTATTGTTCCGGATGTAAATGATACTTTAGGCTACGTTTTTGATGCCATCGAACTTACTTTGAAAAAACTGGACAACGAAATTCCGCTGATCGGATTTGCCGGTTCTCCCTGGACAATCCTTTGTTATTGCGTTGAAGGAAAGGGCTCCAAAGCTTTTGATATTGCCAAATCTTTCTGCTTTCAACAGCCGGAAGCAGCACATCAGCTTTTACAGAAAATTACCGATACTACGATTGCTTACTTGAAAAGAAAGGTAGAAAAAGGCGTTTCAGCTGTTCAGATTTTTGACAGTTGGGGCGGAATGCTTTCACCGGAAGATTATCAGGAATTTTCATGGAAATATATCGACCAGATCGTTGAAGCTTTAAGCCCGCTTACTCATGTTGTGGTTTTCGGGAAAGGATGTTGGTTTGCGCTGGAAGAAATGAGCCGTTCCAAAGTATCCGCTTTGGGTGTCGACTGGACAGTTTCTCCGGAATTTGCAAGAAAAGCCACCGGAGGAAAAATGACGCTGCAAGGGAATTTTGATCCTGCAAGATTGCATTCATCGCCCGAAATCATCAGAAAAATGGTTCATGAAATGATTAACAGATTTGGAAAAGACCAATATATTGTGAATTTAGGCCATGGAATATTGCCCAATATTCCTGTGGAAAATGCGGAAGCTTTCATCCGCGCCGTTACAGAATGGAAAGGATAAAAAAGGAAACCGTCTCAAAAAAACTTGAGGCGGTTTTTTATTTTCCGAATTTAAACCTCATCGTTTGTTTCAGATCGGGATGCAGGCTTTTTGCTACCGGACAGTTCTGAGCTGTGGTTACGATAAATGCTTTCTCATCATCAGAAAATTCACCCGGAAAATCAAAATAACAGATAATTTCCCCAATTCTTCTGGGTTCTGAAAGCATGATTTTTTGAAGTTCACAAGTAGCTCCTTCGATGTTTAAATCCTGAGATTTCCCTAAAATGGCAATTGTGGTGAGTGCACATTCTGCCAAAGATGTGGCACATAAATCCGTCGGAGAGAATTTCTCGCCTTTCCCGTGGTTATCGGTGGGCGCATCCGTCATCATCACAGTTCCGCTTTGCAGATGTTCCGCTTCACATCTGAGATCTCCAATATATTTTATTTTTGATGTCATATTTTAGATTTTAATTTATTTAGAAATTAAATATTCTTTTCGCCTGATTGTATGCACTTTCAAAATTGAGAAGGTGAAGACGATGCGGAATTTTTTCTGAAGCCATAAAATTAATCACCTGTTCTGTCGGCATATTTCCAACCAGTTCGTCCTTCGCCATCGGGCAACCGCCTATTCCTTTTATTGCGCTGTCAAAACTTCTGCATCCGCTGTCGTAAGCCGCTTTCAGTTTCCCATAGCTGTCTTCATACCGGTTGTGAAAATGGGCGCCAAAGATAATTTCCGGATATTTAGGAGGAATTTCTTCAAAAATCCGGGTGATCAGATCCGGCGTTGCGACTCCCGTTGTATCAGAAAGCAAAATATTCCGAATGCCTATTTCACTAAAACGCTGTGCCCAATATCCAACCTCTTCCAGACTCCACATTTCTCCATACGGATTCCCAAAAGCCATTGAGAAATAGACATTTAAGGCTTTATTCTGACTTTTGGCCAATTCAAAAATCTCTAATATTTCATTAAAAGCTTCTTCTCTCTTTTTATTGGTATTACGGTATTGAAAAGTTTCAGAGATAGAAAACGGAAAGCCCAGAATATCGACATTGTCGTGTTTCAAAGCCAGTTCGGCACCCAAAACATTTGCCACTATAACCGACAATTTCGTAGAGGAAAGTGATTTATCAATATGATCCAGAACTTCGCCACTGTCAGCCATTTGAGGAATTGCTTTCGGGGAAACGAAACTTCCACAATCCAGGACATCAAAATTCACTTCCATCAGCGCATTGATGTAATCAATTTTTGTTTGCGTCGGGATCATTTCGCCCCAACCTTGCATCGCATCCCGCGGACATTCGGTGAGAAACATTTTAAAATTTTTGGTTGTTCAAATATAAGTTTTTTGATCGGAAGCCGAAAACACGCTTTATTGATGATTCTAAAATGAAAGTAAAATTCGTTTATTATTTGTGAAACATAGGAAATGTAGAGTCAAATCTCTTTTCCCGTTTCCGACTGAAACCGTATCTTTGTTACAATCAAATATCCTACAAAATGCAGACAATAGAATTCAATCTGGAATGGAAGTTAAAACTTCAGAACCGTTTCCTGAATTACGTAAAAATATATTCTACCAGTGATCCTGAGAGCGAAAGCACGCCTTCCACAGCACAACAGTGGAATATTGCCAAATATATTTTTGAAGAACTTCAAAACTTAGGATTGGAAAACGTAGAACTGGACGGCAATGGTTATATTTATGCATTTATTCCTTCCAATCTGGAAAATGATGACGAACCTACCATTGGATTTATTGCGCATTATGATACTTCTCCTGATTTTAACGGTGAAAATGTAAAACCGCAGATTTGGGACGATTATGACGGTGGCGATCTTGTTTTGAATAAAGAAACCGGATTCACTCTTTCTCCTTCCAAGTTTGAAAATCTGAAACAATATGTTGGGAGAACCCTGATTACCACTGACGGAACCACACTTTTGGGAGCTGATGATAAAGCTGGAGTTGCAGAAATTGTAACAGCAGCAGAATACCTTTTGGCACATCCGGAAATAAAACACGGAAGAATTGCCATTGGTTTTACACCGGATGAGGAAATCGGAAGAGGCGCCCATAAATTTGACGTAGAAAAATTCGGTGCTGAATGGGCTTATACGATGGACGGCAGCGAGGCCGGCGAACTGGAATACGAAAATTTCAATGCTGCAGGTGCCGTGGTGAAAATTCATGGTTTGAGCGTACACCCTGGATATGCGTTCGGCAAAATGGTGAATGCAGGCCTTTTGGCTGCAGAATTTGCGAACATGCTTCCACCAAATGAAACACCTTCTACCACAAAAGGTTACGAAGGCTTTTATCATCTGACCGAACTTCAAGCCAATGTTTCTGAAGCCAAACTTCAGTACATTATTCGTGATCATGATGCAGAAAAATTTGAAGCCAGAAAACAATTGATGGTCAGCAAAGTTGAAGAACTGAACGAAAAACACGGTTCTGGAACTGCCGAAATTGAAATCAAAGAACAATACCGCAATATGAAGCAGCAGTTTGAAGGAAAAATGCACATCATTGATATTGCAGCACAAGCGATGCGGGACGCCAATGTAGAGCCGAAAATAAAAGCCATCCGCGGTGGAACTGACGGTGCACAACTTTCTTACATGGGACTTCCCTGCCCTAATATTTTTGCGGGAGGAATGAATTTCCACGGACCTTATGAATATGTTGCTTTGGAAACTATGGAGAAAGCAGTAAAAGTAATTATCAATATTGCCAAAGCAGTAAAGAAAAAATAACAGCCATTTTGTCATTTCATTTTTGTTGGAATGATATTGATGCAGCTATATAAGACTTTAACATCCTTTTTAAAAAGACAGAATTAATTTATTTTTAAACTAAAATCGAAATATTATGTATCCAGAAGATTTAGTAATGCCGATGAAGGCTGAACTTACCGATAAAGGTTTCCAAGACCTTACAACTCCTGAAGAAGTAAGCAGTGCAATAAAGAAAGAAGGAACCACGCTGGTGATGGTGAATTCCGTGTGCGGATGCGCCGCTGGTGCAGCCAGGCCAGGCGTTGTTTTTTCACTTACAGGAGATAAAAAACCGGATCATCTTGTCACCGTGTTTGCAGGATATGATGGCGATGCTGTAGCTGAAGCAAGAAAATATATGGCTCCTTTTCCTCCGAGCTCTCCAAGTATCGCACTTTTCAAGGACGGCGAACTGGTGCACATGTTGGAAAGACACCATATTGAAGGAAATCCTGCAGGTGCAATTGCTGCAAACCTTCAGGCTGCTTATAACGAATATTGCTAAAATTTAACATTTAGTAGATCTAATTCCGTTCAGAGTCTGAGCGGAATTTTTTTGTTTTTCTGGAACGAATTACTATTTTTGCTTTCGATGGCGAACAAACCTTTTTTTAATTCTTTAGTCAACTGGTTTATTAAACAAAGGATCAGTCAGATTCAGAATTTTATCAATGAGCCGATCAACACTCAGAACGGAATTCTTTTTTCGCAACTGTTTCATGCAGAAACCACAGAGTACGGGAAAATTCACGGCTTCAGCTCCATTTCTTCGTATCAGGATTTCAAAAATAGGGTTCCCATCACAACGTATGAAGATTTCGAACCTTATATTGAAAGAGCAAGGAAAGGCGAAAAAGATGTATTCTGGCCCGGACAAATTCGCCATTTTGCCAAATCCTCCGGAACGACGAATGCAAAAAGTAAGTACATCCCTATTACAGACGATAGCCTGAACGATTGCCATTTCAAAGCCGGCAAAGATTTAATTTCTATTTACGCCAATAATCATCCTGATAATCTGCTTTTTTCCAACAAAAACCTCCGTTTGGGCGGAAGTGCAGAAATGTATGAACAATTCAACACCAAATTTGGCGATCTTTCAGCAATATTGATTGACAACCTTCCTTTTTGGGTAGAACTTACCACCGTTCCCAGCAGAAAAGTTTCGTTGATGTCGGAATGGGAAAGAAAGCTGCAGGCAATCGTTTCAGAAGTAAAAAATGAAGATGTCGGCAGTCTTACCGGAGTTCCGAGCTGGATGATGGTACTGTTGCAAAGAGTACTGAAAGAAACCGGTGTAGGTACTATTTCGGAAATCTGGCCTCATTTGGAAGTGTTTTTTCACGGCGGGATCAGTTTCAAACCTTACAGGGAACAATATCGGGAAGTTATTGGAAAAGACATCAATTATTACGAAATATACAATGCTTCTGAAGGCTTTTTCGGAATACAGGACCGAAGCGACAGCGATGAAATGCTGCTAATGCTGGATTATGGTATTTTCTATGAATTTATTCCAATGGATACTTTCGGAAAGGCGGAACCGAATGCTATTCCGCTGGAAGAAGTACAAAAGGGAGTGAACTATGCCGTTGTGCTGACAACCAACGGTGGATTGTGGCGTTACCTAATTGGCGATACAGTGATCTTTACTTCCCTGGATCCTTTCAGAATAAAAATCTCAGGACGAACTAAACATTACATCAATGCTTTCGGCGAAGAACTGATGATCGGGAATGTAGAAACGGCAATTACACAAGCGTGTCAGGCCAGCAACGCAAGTGTTGGTGATTTTACAGGAGCTCCGGTTTTTATGAAAGGAAATGAAAGCGGCGCGCACGAATGGATTTTTGAATTTAATAAATTCCCATCCGATCTTGATCTTTTCGTTGATACTTTTGATAATTGCCTGAAATCTATTAATTCCGATTATGAAGCCAAACGTTACAATAATATGACCCTAAAAAGACCGATTGTACATTGTGCAAAGCCCAATCTTTTTTATCACTGGATGGAATCCCGGGGCAAATTGGGCGGACAGAATAAAGTTCCGAGACTCAGCAATGACAGGGAATATATTGATCCGCTTCTGGAACTCAATCAGAATCTTTAGTTAAATGACGACCTTTTTTCTTTAAAGAATCAGAAAGAAGGGTTTTCGGTTTCGTCAAAACTGAAGAAGACGCACCGACAGAAAAGGAATCGATTGCCACGGTATCATAAGGCGCAGGAAGATCTGCATTAGTTTCCGGTTGCGATTTTCGGTTGCTTTTCTCACAGGAATATATCATAAAAAGAATCAACAAAAAGAAAATGACTTTCAATCTCATGGATTTTTGATTTTAAATTCTGCAATAACAGGATAATGGTCTGAAAGCTTTACAGAACGGTCGATTTGGTAACTGACCGGTTGCAAACTTTCTGACGCAAAGATATAATCTATTCTTATCGGAATTTTATAATCATGAAAACTGGTACCGTTTCCGTTTCCAACAGCCACGAAAATATCCTGTAATCCGCCTGAAAGTTGGTAATATTCATAAGAATTCGGAACTGCATTAAAATCTCCGGTCAAAATGACAGGATAAGGCGAATTCTGAATCACTTCCCGAATTTTTTCTACCTCGTCCTGATGCCTTTTGAAATTCGGAATCAGCTGTTTCAAAATATATTTTGATTTGGCTTTATTTTCTTCAAAATCATCTGCCGGTTTTACTTTCTGTTTCTCAAAAGAAAAAGGATGCAGATACACGGTTATAAAACGGATGGTTTGTCCTTTAATTTTAATATCTGCAAAAAGTGCACTTCCCGGATAAGAATCCATTTCGATATTTCCATGACGGAGAATTTCTGATTTAGAAGTCACAGCCACAATATTATGATGGGCTGAATAGTCATATCCATTCACAGGAAACTCACCGCCAAATTCCTGAACTAAAATCACATCAGCATCCTGAGCTTTAAGATAATTCCGAGTTTCAATTAACCCGTAATCTGTTCCTTTTACATTGAGTGTGAGTACTTTCAGGTTTCCATTTTCTGTTTTTTCACTTGTAAAATTCATCCATCTTTTGGCCGGTTGTAAAAGAAAAAGCGTAAAAAATAAGAACAAAAAAGCCCTTTTTTTCCAGCTGATAATCCATACGATACACATTAAAAGATGAAGAATAAACAACCCGGGAAATGCCAGTGACAGCAGATTGAGATAAGGAAAAATTCGTGGCGGAACGTAGGCATTCAACATGGTTCCGAAAAGCAACAGCACCACTGCAAGATGACCAAACATCAACATTGCCCGGAAAATCCTCATCTGAATCTGTTAAAATTTTGCTTGTTCTTCCAGTTTCTTATCCAGAGAAATCCGATCAATGCGCCGCCAAGATGAGCAAAATGGGCAATATTATCGCCTTCAAACTGCCTGAATCCTAAGAATAACGATCCTAAAATAATGACGGGCAAAAGATATTTTGCTTTCACCGGAAAAGGGATGAACATGAAAAAGAGCTCCGCATTGGGAAACAATATCGCAAATGCCGTAACCACTCCGAAGATAGCGCCTGAAGCTCCCACCATGGGTGTAGAAAGCAAATTAAAAAGATGTTGCTCTGCGCCGGAAAGTGAATTATAATAGGCTGGATTAAAATTAAAAAAATCGGCATTGGCAAAAATCGCTGCCGGATTGATTCCCGATTCCAATAATGCATTTGCCGCTTCCTGAACCAGAAAATAATTCCAGATATTGTAGATGACAAAGGAACCAAGGCCACAAATCAGGTAAAAACTTATAAACTTCCGGTCTCCAAGAACTTTTTCCAAAACAGGACCGAAACTCAGTAAAGTGAACATGTTGAACAGCAAATGCATCCAGCCACCATGAGCAAACATATGGGTAATGATCTGCCATATTTTAAAACTTTGGGAAAAAGGATAATAAGCCGCCAAATGATACATCAAATTCGGCAACATAAAAGAAAGCAAAAAAACAATTACATTGATAATGATGATTGTTTTCGTAACAGGAGTGATATTTTGAAACATATTTTTTTTAAAATTTATTTTTGAGTTCGTCCAGTGGAAGTTCCGAAAAACATCTTTTACCATTGGGAAGGTATTCCGGGAAACCCAGTTCAGAAAATTCACGAATCAGCTGTTCTGCATCAATTTTGTAGATAAAATCAAACCGCGACTTGCTCTGCATCTTATTCCATTGGTTTACATAGAAATTCATAAAATCATCCTCGGTCCGGTATTCCAGAATTTCAAATATATTTTCAAAAAATTTCATTACCTGAGTCTCTTTCAAGCCTTCCGGTACTGCATCAATCCTGAGAACATTCTCATGAGCGATTTTGATATCAAAGCCCAAATCCGGCAGAAACTTTTTGATAGATCGGTATTTATTTTTCTCAATTTCATTCATATGATATTCCAGTGAGAAAAGGAGTGCGCTGGAGTTTTTACTCTTGTTTTTATTTTTATTTTGTTCTGAAACAATCAACCGGTGCATTCTTCCTAAATCCAGCATCAACGTTTTTTCACCTTTGTTGAAGAGCCAATATCCGTTCGGAAGCCTCATCAGGTCTTCATCAAAATCTTCATCTTCAAACAAATTAATTTTGGAAGGAGCAGCTGAAATATTCTGATGGTACATTTCGGAAAGATTCTGAATTTCCGCTTGTTTCACCGTTTTTTCTTCCAGAAAAGGATTGTAATTTCTATCAACCACCACTTCAGGCATTTTGAAACTTCCTCCATTATTCGCTTTTGAGGCTTTAAACATTTCATCCATCTGCGGATCCCGATCAAAATCCAGACTTGGTGCAATGTTATAAATTCCCAGAGATTTTTTAATGGTAGAACGGAACAATGCAAAAATAAGATGTTCATCCTCAAACTTCACTTCTGTTTTCTGAGGATGAATATTGACGTCAATCTTACCCGGATCCAACTCCAGATACAGGAAAAATGTAGGAATATATCCGGGTAGCAGCAAGCCTTCAAACGCTTCCTGAACCGCCTTATTCAGATACGGGCTCCGGAAAAATCTTCCATTCACAAAAAGAAATTGTTCGCCACGCACTTTTTTGGCGCCTTCCGGTTTTGCTACATAACCGTTCAGTTTTACCCAACCCAAATCTTCTTTAATCGGAATGAGAAGTGGCTGCAATTTCCTGCCGAAAATCTCTAAAATCCGTTGAATTTGTGTTCCTTTTCTCAACTTGAAAATAGGTTCATCATCATGGAATAAAGAAAACTCAACATTTTCATGAGCAAGCGCAACCCTTTGAAATTCATCAATAATATGTCGAAATTCTACATTGTTATTTTTCAAGAATTTTCGTCTTGCCGGAACATTATAAAAAAGATTTTTGACCTGAAAATTGGAACCTTCGGCCGTTTGCACAGGTTCCTGAAATTGCAATCCGCCACCTTCGATATAGATGTTGGTTCCAATGACAACTTCGCTTTTCCGCGTTTTCAGCTCTACCTGCGCTACGGCAGCAATGGAAGCCAAAGCTTCTCCACGAAAACCTTTGGTTGCAATTTTGAAAATATCTTCTGTAGTTCGGATTTTAGAAGTAGCATGCCGTTCAAAAGCCATTCTGGCATCGGTTTCAGACATTCCGATTCCGTCATCCACTACTTGTATTAAATTTTTTCCTGCTTCCCGAACGATGAGTTCAATTTTTTGCGCCTTAGCATCTATGGCATTTTCCAACAGTTCTTTTACGATAGATGCAGGCCGCTGCACCACTTCGCCGGCGGCGATCTGATTGGCGACATGATCCGGTAAAAGCTGAATAATATCTGACATATACTCCTAATTGCTACAAAAATACTCGAATTTTTTGGAAGTATTGTATTTGCCCAAAATAACAAAACGCAGCCAATCCATGATTGCTGCGTTTCGAGTACCCCAGACGGGACTTGAACCCGTACGTCCTTGCGGACACAGGATTTTAAGTCCTGCGTGTCTACCAATTCCACCACCAGGGCAAAGTAGAACAGAGCGAAAAACGGGACTCGAACCCGCGACCCCGACCTTGGCAAGGTCGTGCTCTACCAACTGAGCTATTTTCGCGAAAATTTCTGAATTCATATTCAGAAATATAAGATGTGCGGATGAAGGGACTCGAACCCCCACGCCTCTCGGCACCAGATCCTAAGTCTGGCGTGGCTACCAATTACACCACATCCGCAAGTGATAAAGAACTACTTTTCTTTTTTGTGAGTGCAAATATAATATAATTTTAGCTTTAGGAACGAATTAAACCCGAAAAATATTTTTTTGTGATAATTGTAAGTTTTCATTCGCTTACTATTTTTCATTTTATTACTTTTACACCTTTAATAATAAAGGTATGGAATTACAAGGAACAGTAAAGAAAGTGTTTGAAACTCAAACTTTTGCAAGTGGATTTCAGAAAAGGGAAATGATTCTTCTTACCCAGGAGCAATATCCCCAGCCCATCAGCATCGAGTTTCTTTCTGAGAAAATAAATCTTCTTGATAATGTTTCAGAGGGCGAACAAGTGAAAGTAGGCATCAATATACGGGGAAGAGAATGGACTGCGCCAGACGGTGTAACCAAATATTTTAACAGCATTGCCGGTTGGAGACTGGAAAAAGTTCACGAAAATAGCAATGCAGAGCCTACGCAAGCCTCACCATCCTCCCAACCTTCCGCTTCATCCAGCAATGAAAACCCATTCTCCGAGGACGAGGATGATGATTTACCATTTTAATTCATGCACACAACAATTTCAAAATCCTGCTTTTTCAAAAAAAGTAGGATTTATTTTTCGCCATGATTCAGCTTCAGAAGGATGAGATTTCATTTCCCGATCCTGCTTTCTATCATCCTATGGGTGGATTGATTGCGCAGGGTGGCGACTTATCTGTGGATCGCGTTCTTTTGGCGTACCAACATGGCATTTTCCCTTGGTACAATCCGGGTGAAGAAATTCTGTGGTGGTGTCCCGATCCGAGATTTGTACTTTTCCCTGAGGAATTAAAAATATCCAAATCGATGCGGAAAATAATGGCAAAAGATATTTTCCGGTTTACTGAAAACATGTGTTTTGCAGAGGTAATGCAACAATGTAAAAACACCAATCGAAAAGATCAAAATGATACTTGGATTTCTGATGAGCTGATCGAAACTTTTATCCAGTTGCACAACAAAGGAATTGCGAAAAGCGTAGAGGTGTGGCAGAATGACGAATTGGTTGGTGGATTTTATGGGTTGCAAATCGGAGATGTTTTCTGTGGCGAAAGCATGTTTTCACACGTGAGCAATGCTTCCAAAGCGGGATTTATCTATTTTGTGTCAGAACATCAGCACGAATTGAGCCTGATTGACTGTCAGGTGTATACCGACCATTTGAAAAGCCTTGGCGCAAGAATGATTTCCAAAACTGATTATTTACATTATCTCAAATCTACGCTATGAATCCTGAAAAAGAAAAATGGATTTTGCTTATTGTGCTGACGCTTATCTGGGGTTCATCTTTTATTCTGATCAAAAAAGGACTGGAACATTTTGACCCTTATCAAGTAGGAGCTTTGCGCGTGCTGATTGCGGGAGTGTTGCTTTCGCCATTAGCTATTATTCACAGGAAAAAATTCCCGAGAAAAAGAATAAAATGGCTGGTTTTGGCGGCTTTTTCCGGAAACTTCATCCCGATGTTTCTTTTTCCCATTGCGGAAACCCAGATCAGCAGCAGTGTTGCGGGAATCATCAATTCCATGATGCCTATTTTCGTGATTATTGTGGGCGGATTATTCTGGAAATCTGCAACTACCGGAAGACAGATCTTGGGAGTCAGCATCAGTTTCGCCGGAGCTTGTCTGCTGATGTTGGGTTCGCAGGGAGAAACCGGAATCAAGTTTTTTCCCATCCTTTTATTGTTGATCGCTACTTTTCTTTACGCCATAAGTATGACTACGGTAAAAGCCAAGCTGAATGACATATCGTCTCAGGTGCTATCTGGATTTGTGTTTTTCTATGTCCTTTTTCTGCCTTCTCTTTTGGCTCTTATATCGACAGGATTTTTCGGTGAATTTAAAGGAACATCTTCTGAATTTATAGGATTGGGATATGTGAGTTTGCTTTCTATCTTCGGAACCGGACTGGCCATGCTGCTGAATTACCGGCTTTTGAAAATTTCAAGTCCATTATTCGCTTCTACCGTTACTTTGCTGATGCCAATAGTTGCGGTACTTTGGGGTGTTTTAGACGGTGAAAGACTTACTACAATTCAGTTTACCGGCGGACTGATCATCATTGGCGGACTGATATTTTTGAGGAGCAAACCAAAAAAACATTGAGGAAGAAAAACAAAAAACCGAAGCACAAATACTTCGGTTTCAATTTATAAAATAAAATTTATTTCTTTTTAGTCTTAGATTTCTTCACCGCTTCTTTAATGTAAGGGTATTTCTTTCCCATATCTTCCACGATGGTAGCGTCTAATCCCAAGGCATGATCTAAGAATTTCTTGCCTTTTGCTGAATCTTTCAGATGGTACCAGCAGTTGCTCATTTGGTAATATAATTCCGCTCTGTGATGCAGGATCACGGCTTCTTGCAAAACCTCCAGTGCATCACTGAATTCACCCAAAATCATGAGAATTTCAATGTACGCATACCAGTTGTAGAACAAATCGGGTTCTTTCTGAACCATTTTTCTCAGGCACTGTTCGCTTTCTTCCATTTCTCCCATCTGAATACTGAGATAGGCCAGACGTTTCAGAAATTCAACATTATTCTCGTTGTAAGAAGCCGCTTCTTTTGCAAAATATAAAGCCTCTTTCATTCCACCAAGCTCTTCATACACAATACTTTGCTCTACCATCGCATGATAAAACTGCGGATCTTCAATCAGCGTTTTCTGGAAATGGGCCAGTGCAGGAACCAGTTGTTTCATTTCTTTGTAACACAGTCCTATTTTATAAAATGTGAAAGCTTTGGTATGTTCCAGCTCCAACATTTCTTCATACACTTTTATCGCTTTCTCCCAGTCTTTCAGTGCTTCGTAACAAGCTGCCTTATTTCCGTAAACGCCAACTGCACCGGAATTGATGGCCAGCAAATAATCAAATCCCTTGATGGCTTCTTCGTAATTTTTTCGGTTGTAAAAATATTGTCCGTATTCGTACCACGCTGTTTCAGAGAAAGGAAACTGATCCAGATAATTGTTCAGAAAGCTCAGCGCTTCTTCATATTTTTTCAAACTATAGAAACAATGAAGGCAGTTTTCAAATGAATATTCATCATTCGGATCAAACTTCAATGCTTTTTTGTAGTTTTTTAAAGCGTTAAACGGGTCGCCCAGATTGACATATTCATCTGCAATAAAATTGTGCAGGAAATTTTCCTCTTCTCCTAATGCCAAAGCTCTTTCGCAATAAGCAATTGATTTTGCAGGATTTCCAAGATTAGAATAATATTTGGCACAACACACCAGGAAATCGGTATGTTCTTCAGAAGCATGTTTCAGTTCATCAATAAGCTGTTTAGCCTGATGATAGTCTTCCAATTCCAAAAGGACTTCCAGCTTTTTAATTTTAATTTCGGTAGACTGAGGATGGATTTTCAACCCATATGTCACCGCAAGATCTGCGTAGGAAATATCTCCCAGCTCCAGATAATAGATAATGATGTCTTCTAATTCTTCGGTATCGAAATAAAATTCATCATTGTTTTCAATCATTTCCTCGAACTTTTTAGCAAGTTCATTTTCAAAAAAATCTTCCAATATTGTATCTCAAAGTCTCTTCAATGCAGGAAAAATATATCCCAACTTTGAAAAAACATATAAATTATAAATTATCCTTTAGCATTCTTCTTCCATCGAAAAAAGAAGCAATTTTAATATTTTCTTTGTCGACTTTATAAGTCATCGAGTTTCTTGGAATAAGACTTTTAATATACTCGTGTAATTCTTCCAAACGATTCAAAGCAACGTTTTTAATTTCTTCTAAAATTGTATTGAAATTTGTCTTATCCAATTGTTTTAAATAATTTGATTAAATATAATAAAATCAACTTAAATCAAACTTTTTATTTTTGCAATCATATCATCGCCTAATTGATCCGCTTCTTCCTGAGATTTCGCTTCAGTATAAATCCTGATGATCGGTTCAGTATTTGATTTTCTAAAATGAACCCAGCTTTCAGGGAAATCAATTTTCACGCCGTCTACGGTAGAAATCTCTTCATTTTGATATAGGTTTTCCATTTCGGTTAAAAGCTCATCTACATTAATCTCAGGCGTCAATTCTATTTTCTTTTTACCCATGAAGTAGGATGGATAGGAAGCCCGAAGCTCGGAAACAGTCTTGTTTTCATGAGCTAAATGCGTTAAGAAAAGTGCAGCTCCCACCAAAGAATCTCTTCCGTAGTGAAGGTCAGGGTAGATAATTCCTCCGTTTCCTTCGCCGCCGATAACGGCATTTTTCCCTTTCATGAGGGTTACTACGTTCACCTCGCCTACAGCACTTGCAAAATATTCGGAATTGTGCTTTTCAGCGACATCCCGCAACGCACGACTGGACGAAAGATTGGAAACAGCAGCACCTTTTTTATGTTTCAAAAGATAGTCTGCCACCGCAACCAGAGTGTATTCTTCACCGAACATTTCTCCGTTTTCATCAATGAAAGCCAACCTGTCCACATCGGGATCCACCACGATTCCAAGATCAGCTTTTTCTTTTTTCACGAGTTGACAAATGTCTGAAAGATGCTCCTTCAGCGGTTCCGGATTGTGGGGAAAATGGCCGTTGGGTTCACAATATAATTTTACAACTTCACAACCCAACTGTTCCAGAAGCGGCGGAATAGAAATTCCTCCAGTTGAGTTCACAGCATCCAGCACTACTTTGAATTTCTTCGCTTTCACGGCTTCAGCATCCACCATCGGCAATGCGAGGATTTTGCTGATGTGGATATCGAACCCATCCGTACGGGTTTCATATTTTCCTAAATCATCAACTTCAGCAAATTCAAAGTCTTCATTATCTGCAATTCGCAACACTTCCGCACCATTTTCGCCATTGATGAATTCGCCTTTTTCGTTCAGGAGTTTCAGCGCGTTCCATTGTTTTGGATTATGGGAAGCAGTAAGAATAATTCCACCGTCTGCATTCAGTTCCGGTACCATCACTTCTACTGTTGGCGTTGTAGAAAGTCCGAGATCAATAACATTTATTCCCAAACCCTGAAGCGTAGCTGTCACCAGAGAGTTCACCATTTCACCCGAAATTCTCGCATCGCGTCCAATGACCAAAGTAAGATTTTTTCTGTGATGATTCCGCTGAAGCCACGTTCCGAAAGCTGCAGCAAATTTTACCACATCTACGGGAGTCAGGTTATCATTTACTTTTCCGCCAATGGTTCCGCGGATGCCTGAAATGGATTTAATTAATGACATATTTCTCTCAAATTTAGTTAGTAGTTTTTTTTAATTGCTGCAAAAATACGAATTAATCCGTTTCTACGAACAGCATTTGCTGCTACAGCCATTGTCATTATCCTTAAATTTCTTCGGTGAAAAATTCTTTTTGAAGATTTTGAAAATGGAATAGCAAGCTGCCAAAACCAAAACCGCTATAATGATATATTGTATTAAAAGTGATGTGTCCATTTCATTGAATTTTGATTATTTAAAAAACTGGTAAACTAAAAAAGCTGCGAGATAGGCCAGTCCGGTCATTCCGATCAGCTGAAGGGTAGTCCATTTGATGCTGCGGGTTTCGCGATAAACGACAGCAATAGTAGAGACGCACTGCATGGCAAATGCATAATATACCAATACGGAAAGTCCCGTCGCGAGCGTAAAAACTTTCTCGCCATTAGGTTTCACGTCGTTTCTCATTTTTTCTACAATCGGGCCTTCTTCCACATCATCATCCAAACTGTACAAAGTGGCCATTGTTCCTACAAAAACTTCCCTTGCTGCAAAACTTGAAATAATAGATACTCCCATTTTCCAGTCGTAGCCTAAAGGTGCCACAATAGGTTCAATCGCTTTACCCATTTTTGCCAGGTAAGAATCATGAAGATGAACACCGGTTGCCACGAACTGATCGGGATTTTGTTTCGGGCCTAAATAACTCAGGAACCACAGAATAATACTCACTGCCAAAATCACCCTTCCTGCTCCGTTGATAAATTCCCACACTTTTCCCAACATCAGCTTGAAATCATATCCGAAAAGCGGTTTTTTGTAAGGCGGAAGTTCCATAATCAGGAAACTTTTGGTTTTTTGCTTAATGGTTTTTTTCAGAATTAATGCAGAAACCAGTGCCGTAACGAATCCCAGCAGATACATGCCTAATAATGCAATGGCTCGATAATCAATACCCATAAATTTCTTCGCGGGGATGACCAAAGCGATGATGATGGTATACACCGGAAGCCGCGCTGCACACGTCATAAAGGGTGTTACCAGAATGGTAATGAGTCTTTCTTTTACATTTTCAATATTTCTGGTGGACATAATCGCCGGAATAGCACACGCTACTCCGGAAATTAACGGAACAATACTTTTTCCGTTCAGTCCAAAAACCTTCAGCCAGCGATCCATTAAAAAAACTACTCTCGCCATATATCCTGAATCTTCCAGCAAATAAAGGAAATACAACAGTATCCCGATTTGCGGAGCGAAGATGACGATACCGCCAATTCCCGGAATAATTCCGTCGCCAATGAGGCTTCCGAGCGGACCTTCAGGAAGTATGCTTTTTACATTTTCAGCGAGCCAAGCAAATCCCGCATCGATCCAGTTCATTGGATATTCTGCCATGAAAAACACCATCTGGAAAATAAACAGCAAAATAACCGCAAAGAAGACATATCCCCAGAAAGGGTGAACTAAAAGTTTGTCTGCTTTTTCGGTAAGAAGCTCTTTGAACTGAGGTTTTTTCGTAATTACTTTAGGAAGAATTTTATCAATTTCCTGATACCTTCTGATGGTTTCCTGGGTTTGAAGCCTTTTCGGAACAATACATTTTCTGTCATGATCCGTCAGCTGTTCATGTACCGATTCGAGTTTTCCTAAGTATTTTTCAGACGATAGAAGTGTCCAGACTTTGTAAGGGTTTTTCTCATTTGCCTGAGAAGAAATCCGGTGTACAATTTCTTTTTGCTCCAATGGAATTTCAAAAGAAATACTTTCAGATTTTGTAAAGCAATTTTGGTGAACTGCGTCGCGCAATTCGTCCAGGCCTATTTTTTCTTTGGCATTGGTCCGGATTATTTCGGTATTCAGTTGTTGTGAAAGAAGTTCAAAATCAATATGAACACCTCTTTTTTCCGCTTCATCAATCTGATTTACCACCAATAAAAGCGGTGTTCCCAAATCCTGAATTTGCTGGAAAAGCAACAAACCTCTTTTCAGGTTCATAGCATCCAGAATATAAATCGCACCTGAATATTGATTTTGCTCCTGTATCAAGAATTTTGAAAAAATCGCTTCGTCTTCGGAGTCGGGATAAATGCTGTAAGAACCGGGAAGGTCTATAATTTCTATCTCGCGCTCTCTATAAACATACGTCCCGGAATGGCTGGCCACAGTAACACCGGCGTAGTTTCCGGTTTTCTGTTTCCTGTTGCAAAGGGCGTTGAAAATTGTTGATTTTCCTACATTGGGATTTCCTACCAGAAGGATCTGGGTATGGTTTTTTGCCATTTTCATCTTTTAAAAACCTCCGTATTTTATCGGATATGTTCTACAATTAAATATTCTGCTTCTTCTTTCCGAAGCGCAATTCTGCTATTTTCTTTACCGAACTCAATATATAACGGCCCGCCGAAAGGAGCCTGATACAAAATTTTAAAAATGGTTTCCGGCAACAGCCCCATTTCGATAATCTTGTTGGGCATCATTAGCCTATTGTTATCGTAATCCAGAATTTTTCCAGATTGGTTCAGTGGAAACCTGCTCATTTTAATGAAGTTACTTCTTTTCACATCGTGCATTTTTCATTGGCAAATATACGTTATTTAAATTGAATCTAAATAAGATTTCAGCGAATAAATCACTGTTTTACATATCAAAAAGAGGCGTCCGAATTGGCAGCCTCTTTTAATAATATAATTAAATATGGAATATTATTTCTTTTTCTTTGTACCCTGAATCTCAATGGGATTATTATTGCTTCCAAAGAAATCCTTTAACAATTTCTCCTGTTCTTTCATCATTTCGCCAAACGTTCGGCTGGATCCGGGCATGGTTCTGTTCAGGAATTCGGGTGTCATGTAAGGCCGAGCTTCCGCTAATGGATCTGCCTTGAAATTCTCGTAGGATTTAGTAAATTTTTCTTTTGTGGTGGTTACCGCAGTGTTGCTCATGCCATATTTGGTATTGGCTTTCTCTGCGAAAGAAAATTCTTCCCAGTTTTCTACATTTTTATTTCCCTGTAAGGTCCATGAATAATTTTTTCCATCATCCTCTATTTTCACGATAAGGCCGGGAAGTCCGTGAAATTTGTAAGGCCCGTCCTGAAAAGGCAGTTCCGTAGAGAACCACGCAGTCCATTTTCTGCCACCAAATTCAGTGGTTGCTTTTTGAGTATTATAAGCACCAATTTTTTCTTTATCAGGAAGTATTTTCCAATTAAAAGTAACAGGATCGTCATATTTGAACAGTTTCATGCTGATTCTGTCCATATAACTAACCGTCATATCCGGATACGTTTTATAAATTTTAAAAGAAAACTTCGGCATCTTAATGCTTTTGGACATGTCTTTCCAGGTGCCGCTTTTCTCCATGGCTTCTATTTCCATTTTGATGATCGAATCCTGTGCTGGAACGGTGAAATCCTGATAAATGGATTTATCCTTGGTAATATCCAGGCTTGTCATTACTTTTTCGGTTTCCGGCTTTTCTTTTTTCGGCTTAAAAGTAAGTTCATAGAAAAATCTGTTTGCTGTTTGCTGGGCATTCAGTGCTAAAAATGACAAAACAAGGAATGTAGAAAGGTATTTTTTCATTGAATTTTTATGTTGAGTTCTTTCAATTAGTACGTTATTTTATGAATTTGTTACACTATTAATAGAGATTGAGCTCTATTCTGTTGTTGTTCTTTTTTTCGTTTTCCTTCACAGATTTCTCCATCATTTTTGCCATTTCATTCATATCCGAAATTTCTCTCCCATCGGCAGTTCTCATACGGATGACTGTGCTTACGTTGGAGCCTGCATTATTCATCATTTGCCGCATATTTTTAGCGGGATCTTTCACATAATCGCGATAAACCTTGGTAAACTGTGTTTTGGATACCGGTATTTCCTTTTCCATGAGAATGGGAATTTCACTATTATTATCTGAAATCTGAGTCTGAGGCAGCGTTTTATTTCCGACCAATGTCATGATATGAGAACCCGTATTGTCTTCTACATGCACAATAAGACCCGGCAAACCATAAAATTTATAGGGTCCATCCTGAAATGGTAAGTCCTGAGAAAACCACGCAATCCAACTTCTTCCTCCAAATTCAGCAATTGCTTTTTGGGTTTTATACTTTCCAATCTGTTTCACTTCAGGTTCTATTTTCCAATTTATTTTTTCATTTTCAGAAATTTTATACCGGTCTCTTCCCACTCTTTCATGAAGAAAAATAGTAAATTCGGGATATTCTTTGGTCACTCTATAACCGATACTGTTTCTTAAATTACCTCTGCTGGTAAAATTAAAATTACCGCCACGCCTTCCGGACATTTTGCTGATTTCGGCCTGCATAATAGAATCCGCCTCAAGTTTTCCCATACTTTGATATACAGATCCTTTGGTATCTATGTCCAAAGCCATCAGTTCTTTTTTAATAGAATCTTTCTCGTGGATATTAGGAGTAAAGGTGTATTCGTAAATAAAACGGTTCATTTGAGCGAAGGCCAGCATAGGAATACACAATAACAGCATGAGGAAAACTTTCATATCGTACGGTTTTTAGGATTACGGATTGGATCTCAAGGATTATTTAAAGTTAAATTTCACGGTGAACATTACTTGGCTTGGTCGAATTTTAATGCGTTGTAAGGTAATATACGTTGCACTGTCGTTCAGCGTTTCAAATGTTTTCTGATTGGCGATATTCATCCATTTCAGTTCAAAATCGATTTTCTTAGAAGCCCATGCAAACTGATACGTCAGGTCATAAAACCCATTATTATACTGCTCTCCCGCCTGCGAATAATTAATCTGATCCCAGTTCAGCGCAATAGAGTGATTTTCAACAGGGAAGAGTGTCAATCCCAGATTATGGTTGTACTGCGATGACGTCGTTTTCCCGAAAATACTGGTGTTGGAACTCCATCCTTTTGTGAAATTATAATCCAGTGTCATCCAGGAAAAAAGCGCATTATTCAGTTTGAAAGAGAGATTTTGTGCATCATTTTCGTTCACGAAGAAAGTTCCGTTTCTGAAGTTATCGGAAGAATTATCAGAATTTCGGAAGGAAACCGAAGCGTTGGATTTGAACTTAGGAAAGTATTTTCCAATCTCCACACTTGCGGTATTTCCTGTGCTGGAATTGTCCATCAGCCTGTATTTCATTCCTCCGAAGCCGGTTCCGTCATCTTCAAAATCTTCGATCAAGTTTCTGGTAGATCCCGATAAACTATAATTTACGTTAAAGAAAAGATTGTTCAGCGGATTCCGGTATTCTACACGGGCTCCCACTCTTCTGGCTTCCCTTTCCAAAATAGGATTATCAGCATCCATCGCATTCAGGAAGGTAGGATTGGTCATAATAAATCCTGAATACAGATTATCAACAGATGAAAAACTGTTGTTCATATTTCCTGAAATCGCCGCTTTCCAGAAGGAAGCGAAGGAATACTGGATAAAACCTGACGGTTCAAACGTCACTTTTGTGAAATCCTGATTCACCATTCTTTCTTGGTCTTCAGCCCGAATGTTGTTCAAATTAACAGGCAACTGTATTCCTACCGACCAGTTTTCGTTCTTGAAATTCAAGCCCAATCCCGCATAAGGAACCGTATTGATGAATTTCAGATCATTACGAAATTGATTTCCGAATGGGCTTACAGAACTATTCTGAACTCCAAAAAGCTCCGAATCCAATCTGTTTCTGGAATATTTCAAACCAATTTCCGGGGTGAAAGTCCAGAACTTTTTGGTAAAGCCCATGGTTGCAGAATGATTGGCTTCAAAAGTGGTCAGGTTGAATTTCTGTCGCACTTCATCAAATCCCGGTGCAAGTCCGGTAAAATACGAAGCAGGAATCAGGCGCAGTTCCTGATGATCGTCCTGATAACCGATATAGGACATCACATTTACCATTCTGGATTTCCAGGGAATAATGGTGCTGAGAGAGTTGGCAAAACTTGTTGTGGGCGATTCCAGTGACTGTCCGGAATTCCGGCCAGCAGCACCTACAGCGATATTGGTAGTGGCGCGATCTGCATTCCAGAACTGATTGAATGTTGTCGTGTTTTTGAAAAATCCCTCTTTGGCATTCTTACTGAAAACCATCTCACCCTTTGCGCGGTTAGTGTACAGCCGATTGTCTCTATATACTGTGGAACGAATATCCAGTTGCTTATTATATTGCTCGCTGTACGATTCCCTTTCAACAGCATTATTCGTATAACTGGCGTTGGCTTTCAGTTCCCATTCTTTATTTTTAAAAGGATTGGTCAAAATATTGGCAGACAAAAAATGTACATTGTTCATTAAATATCTTTTTTCCGGAAGATTCGGAACAGAGGCTCTTTCCACGCTCAGCCAATCTGCTTGCGATGCATTGCTTCTTCTGCCTTCCCAGCGGTTTCCGAAAGCAAAAATATTGCCTTCGTTTTCTACCGTTTCGCCCATATTATTGGTCTTATAATTGACGACCCACTGATTTTTTTGCCCGAAAAACATGGGAGTAAGTTTTATATTCCACAAGGCTGGATCTGCAATTCCGCCGCCTACTTCTCCTCTGCCCGTCATGGTGACTTGCTTTTTCAGTTTAATATTAATTGCTGCCTGATCTGACGGAACTTTATCCTGAAGGATTTTCACAGGCTGGTGATTTTCCAAAACCTCAACTTTTTGCACAGCATCTTTGGGCAAGGCATTATTCACCACACCATATCCGCCTTCCATAAGGTCCTTCCCGTTCACATAAAATTTGGAAAGTGGCTGTCCCTGATACAGAATAGAACCGTCTTTGTTCACTTCAATTCCAGGCATTCTTTTCAAGACGTCGGCCAAAGTACGGTCGTTTTTCGTATCAAATGACTTCAGGTCATAACTGATGGTATCACCTTTTTTGGTAATCAGTCTCGTTTTTAAGCGCACTTCCTCTATTTCGGTGGCCTGTAATGAAAGCGTGAAATCCAGGTTTTGCGTGCTGTTTTTGATACTTTTGGTTGTTGTTTGATGATTGAATGCTTTAACCTTCAGATCTACCTGCGCTTCAGAACTCGTAAAAGTTACTTTATATTCGCCTTTTGAATTGGTAATGGCATAGGCAATGATGGCATCTTTGCCGGGCTCTTCCACGGTTACACTGGCATTAGCAACCCATTCTCCTTCGGTGTTTTTTACTTTTCCAGAGACGCTTTGTTGCGCATATACGAAAGAAGCGAGAATAAAAAGAATAAGAAAGGAAAGTCTGGTGATCATATAATTGTTTCAAAGATTAGTAACTTCCGCAGCTGAATTGTTACAGCATTACAATCCGTCATCAGTGTAGTGAAAAAAAACAAGTATTAATCTTGATACTGATGGAAATAAATTAATAATTTTGCTCTTAAATTTTAATAAATGGGTATCATCCTTAAGCCAATTGATGTAGTGGAAGACATTTCCAAAGAAGATTTCTACCAGAATTACCTGAAGAAAAGAAAGCC
>JADMKO010000054.1 GCA_015478785.1 Chryseobacterium sp.
ACTTCGGTGTGGCTTCCGGTAAAAGACATTTGGAATGATGAACCCGATGAAGGCATCATTATGCAGATTATCACACCCCAAAATTTAACAGGAATTGGAAACGGGAAACTGATTTCCAAAACGCATGAGAAAGACAAAAACATTTTTGTCTGGGAAGTGAAAAACCCCATTAATACCTACTCTATCGTTCCGAATATTGGAAATTATGTTCAGATTAAAGATACATTTAAAGGAGAAAAAGAAGCCCTTTCTCTGGAATATTGGGTGCTTTCTGAACATGTTGAGCTTGCAAAAAAACAGTTCACTCAAGTGAAACCCATGCTGGAAGCTTTTGAATACTGGTTTGGGCCTTATCCTTTTTACGAAGACGGATTTAAAATGGTCGAAGCACCTTTTTTAGGAATGGAACACCAGAGCAATATCGCTTATGGAAACGGGTATCAAAATGGTTATTTAGGTTCGGATTTATCGGGTACTGGTATCGGTTTGAAATGGGATTTTATTCTGGTTCATGAAAGCGGCCACGAATGGTTCGGGAACAGCATCACCGCAAAAGATCAGGCCGATATGTGGATTCATGAAGCCTTTACTTCCTACTCCGAAACGTTGTTTACGGAACATTATCTGGACAAAATTTCAGCTGAAAAATATCTTCAGGGAACCCGACAGAACATCCTGAACGACAGGCCCATCATTGGAAAATATGGCGTCAGAAAAGCCGGAAGTACGGATATGTATTTTAAAGGAGCCAGCATGCTGCACACCATTCGCCGGATAATGGATAACGATGAAAAATTCAGACAAATGCTTGGGAAAATGAATCAGGAATATTATCACAAAACGGTCACATCAATAGAAATTGAGAAATTTATTTCGCAATTTTCAGGTTTCGATTTTTCGGGCGTTTTCGAGCAATACCTCAGAACTACAAAAATTCCGGTGTTGGAATATTCTCAGAAAGGAAATATATTGGAATTCCGATATTCACAAGTTGTTAAAAATCTGAATTTACCTCTTAAAATTAATGGAACTCAACTCATTAAACCGTCAGAAACGTGGCAAAGCGTGACCTTGGAAAGCAGCAAGGAAGTAAAATTTGATCCCAATTATTATGTTCATTATTTGAAAGTAAATCGTTAGCTGTCGGTTCGGTCTTTCAGCACAATCCTGAAAACAGAGCCTTTTCCAGCTTCCGTTTGCGCGATTTTAATATCGCCGTCATGATATTCGTTTACCACGCGTTTGGCTAAACTAAGGCCTAATCCCCAACCTCTTTTTTTGGTAGAATAACCGGGTTTAAAAACATTTGCTGCTTGCCTTTTTGTCATTCCGCAACCGGTATCTTTGAAATCAATATAAATGTTTTTTCCTTTTCTGTAAAGATGGATATTCAGTTCGCCTTCTCCTTTCATCGCATCTACGGCATTTTTAACCACATTTTCTATCACCCAACTGATCAGGATTCTGTTATGGGAAATCAGCATTTCTTCTTCGGGAAGCTGCAATGTAAAGTCTACTTTTGTTGAAATTCTCGTCTTTAAATAATCGAAATTCTGTTGAACCGTTTCGGAAAGGTTTAGATCATTCAGTTCCGGAACGGAGCCTATTTTTGAAAACCGTTCAGAGATGGTTTTCAGCCGTTCCACATCTTTTTCAATTTCGGAAATTCCGGCCGAATACGGATTTTCCATTCTCATGATTTCAATCCACCCGATCATGGACGAAAGCGGGGTTCCGATCTGGTGTGCTGTTTCTTTGGCAAGTCCGGCCCAAAGGAAGCCTGCATCCGTCTTTTTGATGGTGCGCAAAAACCAAAATGAAAAGAGTAAATAGCTGAAAATGAATAATCCCAGCAGATATGGCGAATATCGAAGGTTGTTCAGAAGGCGGGAATTATCGTAATAAATAAACTGATTATTGCCATCGGGAAATTTTATTTCTAAAGGTTCGTAACTGCTGCTCATCCTTTGTATCAACTGTTTCAGGGCAACAGGATCATTGGCAATTTCTTCAGCAATATTCATGGAATAGCCGTATTCCAAAATAGGTTGGTGATTTTTATCGGTCACCACAATCGGAATGGTAGAATTACTTGAATAAATCTCAGGAAGAAGTTCTAGAATGGCAGGATCTGGCGATTCTACTTCCTGCTGAATTTTGATCGCTTTGAAAATCAAATTAATCCGTTTTATTTCTTCTTTTCGCAGATAATTGATGAAAAAAACCGTCGAAATTATTACGGCAACAGTTACCACAGTGAGCATTACGAATACAAACCACCGGTTGATCCTGGAAAGAAGTGCTATTTTCAAAACTTTATTTTAAATGGTTTAAAAGCTGATACAATGCTTCGCTCACTTTCGCGCCCTGATAATTGTGAATGATGACCGCAAAAACGTAAGGTTTTCCTGCTGACGATGTATGATAACCTGCAAAGGACTTGGTATTTTTAATGGTTCCGCTTTTCATTTTCATGCCGTTATATTCGGGAAATCCGGTAAAAAAGCTGTTGAACCAGGGTTGCTTTTTCGACCATAATAACGCCTGAACTTCTGCCTTTGCCGAAACATAATTCTGTGGCGAGAGACCACTTCCGTCCGCAAAATTAATCGTGGAAGGATGAATTCCTTTTCCTTTCCAAAATTCCTTGAGATAGGCCACACCTACATCAAAACTTCCAGTTCCTTTCTTTTCTTTGGCCATAGTTTTAATGAAAGTTTCACCGTACAGGTTGACACTTTTCTTCAAAAACCAATACACTATTTTATCCAATGTCGGCGACTGATAGGTGAAAAACACATTGTTTTCCGGCATCTGCAAAGTTTTCTGCCCTTCTATTTTCATCTGGGAAGTGGTAATTACTTTTCCATGAATTTTAATTCCGGCTTCTTTCAGCCAATCCATCATTTCGGTTCCCAGTTGATACGGCGGATTGGGCATCGCTCCGGAAACCGTAATATTGCGGGAAGGCAACGTACCGTTGATGTACGCGACTTGAGAATACGGTGCCGTGAAGATTAAACTTTGGTCAGAATTTCCACCTGTTTTTACTTCATTTATCCATTTTACCTCATCCATATATATATTAAAACCCTGAATAGAATTTCCTTTCATTTTCATGTCAAACTGATTTTCACGCCAGTTGATACTCCACACTCCGGCTCCATAATAATTTCCCATATCATCCCAGGGCCAACCTCCGGGAACAGTTTGAAAATCAAAATAGGTATCGTCGAGAATCAGATTTCCTGAAATTTCTTTAATTCCTGAAGTTTTCATTGCAGCGATAAATTTATTCTTAAAATCTTCAGGTTTCCAGCCGTCGTAACGCCAACTTCCCAACGTAGGATCGCCATTGGAAGTGACGAACAGATTCCCTGAAAGCTGCCCTTTAGAAATTTCACCGGAATAAGAAGCTTTTGTCTTGTAACGGTACTCTTTCCCTAACGTTTCCAATGCTGCGGCTGCGGTAAAAATTTTCTGGGTAGAAGCGGAGGAAAACCCTTTATTTCCTTGATAATCAAAAATCATATTGCCCTGTTCATCGGAAACATAAAAGGAAATACTGGCAGCGAACGCGGCATCAGAACGGAGAAGTTCCTGAACAGCCTGATCCAGTTTCCGCGAAATATCCTGAGAAAAAAATAAAGAAGGAATAAGGAAAATAACGAGCAGCAATCGGTACATGAACATTGAATTTTATTCAAATATAAAGAAAAATATACGCTGCTGAGAACTAAAAATATAAAGAGGCTGTATCAAAAAGAAAAAATATTTTACTGCAAAACGCTTATGCAAGGTAAGGATGCTTTGCTCCTGTTGAAATAATTCAGAAGGACTTTCCTGATACAGCCTCTTTTAAAAGAGTGATGACAAAATTATTCTGCGTTCAGAACCTGAGTAATTTCCGGAGCGTACTGTCGGATGGTATTTTCCACACCCAGTTTCATGGTAGAAAAACTCATGGGACAACCGTTGCAATTACCCTGTAGTTTTACCCAAACTGTAGAATTTTCCACTTTTACCAGTTCTATATCGCCACCATCACTGTTCAGAAACGGTCGGATGCTTTCCAAAGCCGCCATAACTCTTGAAGTAGTATCGATGGTATTTTGATGATTTTCTAACATTTGTTTATTTTATTTTGCAACCTTATGGTTACGATTTTGGAGAACAACCAGCCATGGTTGTTATTTTCACCGCTTCTGTCGGCGGCAGGCTTTTATTTCTTTCTACGAGACTTTCCACCATTTTTTGCGCTGTAGAAATATATACGTCTTCAATGGCAGAACCTTCCTGCAAAGCAGCAGGCCTTCCCACATCTCCCGCTTCACGAATACTCTGGATGAGTGGAATTTCTCCCAACACCGGAATTCCGAGATCTTCCGCCATATTTTTGGCGCCTTGGTTTCCAAAGATATAATATTTATTTTCCGGAAGTTCAGCCGGCGTAAAATAAGACATATTTTCAATAAGTCCCAATACAGGAATGTTGATGCTTTCCATAGTGAACATCGCAATTCCCTTTCTAACATCGGCTAACGCTACATGCTGTGGCGTACTGACGATTACCGCACCTGTTACCGGAACTTCCTGAATAATAGAAAGATGAATATCTCCAGTTCCCGGAGGAAGATCGATAAGGAGGAAATCCAAAGTTCCCCAATGCGCATCGCGAATCATTTGGTTCAGTGCTTTGGAAGCCATCGGTCCTCTCCAAACTACGGCCTGATTGGCTCCGGAGAAATATCCGATCGACAGCATTTTAACACCATAATTTTCTACGGGTTTCATCAGGTTTTTACCGTCCACTTCTACAGAAATCGGTTTGCTCCCCTCGGTATCCAGCATGGTGGGAATAGACGGCCCGTAAATATCGGCGTCCAATAAACCCACTTTGAAACCCATTTTGGCCAACGTAACTGCCAAATTAGCAGCTACTGTAGATTTTCCAACACCTCCCTTTCCCGAAGCGATCGCGATAATATTCTGAATTCCCGGAATTTGTTTTCCTTTGATTTGATTTTGCTGAACTTCTGTAGGTTCCGGCGAAACGATTTTCAGTTTCAGAATTACCTGTTCGCCAAATGCGGATGCAAATGCATTTTTCATGGCGACTTCCAGCTTCTTTTTTTCGTGCATCGCTGGCGAATGAGACGTCATGTCAATATAGACATCATTTCCCACGAC
>JADMKO010000055.1:0-6704 GCA_015478785.1 Chryseobacterium sp.
ACATTCACGCCGAAGGTTACCCCGCTGCAGAAATGAAACATGGTCCTATTGCGCTTATAGACGAGAATATGCCGATTGTGATCATCGCACCGAAAAGAGGACATTATGATAAGATTGTAAGTAATGTTCAAGAAATAAAAGCAAGAAAAGGAAAAATTATTGCAGTCGTAAACAAAGGAGATGTTCAGGTAAGTGCTATGGCAGATTATGTAATTGAAATTCCAGACACGTCGGAATGTTTCTCTCCTATCGTAGCCGCGATCCCGCTTCAGCTGCTGTCTTACTATATTGCAGTGTATCGGGGAGCCAATGTGGATCAGCCTCGAAATCTCGCAAAATCCGTTACTGTAGAGTAAAAAAAGCCTGAGGGCGCAAAATAATCTAAGATTTTTTTCGTTTTTCAAAATAAATCTTAAAAGTTTCTTAAAAAAATTATATATTTACCGCTTAATTATAAAAATTAACATGAAAAGGATATTTCTTTTATTATTATCAGCGTCAGTAACTGTAGTAGTATCTTGTTCAGGAGGCAGAAGTTCTGCTGGAAAACCCGGAACAAAAGGAGAATTGATACCCAAGGAAAGAGCAAGAAGCTTCGTAGCAGAAAGGCCTTTTGGAATGGTCTCAATCCCTTCTGGATCTTTTGTTGTAGGAATGGCAGATCAGGATATGATGAATATGCCTGAAAGAGCTGCTCTGAAAACTGTTACAGTGTCTTCTTTCTTTATCGATGAAACAGAAACAACCAATGCAGAGTACAGGGTTTTTATAAACTATGTGAGGGATTCTATCGCAAGAACACTGTTGGCGGAAGCTGCAGGTGAAGGCGGCGATGGCACCGGAAGAGGGCAAAGTATCGGAGATTATGCTTACATGATTTTCGAAGAAGATGAAGAAATGAGCCCTTATCAGGAATATCTTGAATCTCAGGGAGGAAGAGATGAGGGTGTTGACGGTTCCAGAAAATTGGACTGGAGCATTCCGCTTCATTGGAATACTTCAAACTACCCGGATGTAGAGTATGCTGAGGTGTTGGAGTCAATGTATCTTCCTGCTTCTCAAAGGATTGGAAACCAAAGAATTATTGATGCTTCCAAACTTACCTATTCTTATGTATGGGAAGATCACAATACTGCTATCCAACAAAACGAAAGAGGAGCTAATTTCCTGAAAAGAGAAAGCCTGGCCATTTATCCTGATACGACAGTATGGGTAAAAGATTTCAATTATTCTTATAATGAACCCTTATTCGAACAATATTTCTGGCACAACGCGTATAAAAACTATCCGGTAGTAGGAGTAACCTGGGATCAGGCAAGAGCGTACTGTGATTTCCGTACCAAGCTGAAAACAGATTACAACCAGAGTTTGAGAAGAAAAAAACAAAGACCAATGAGTTTCCGTCTTCCTACAGAAGTAGAATGGGAATATGCAGCAAGAGGAGGTCTTGAAAATGCTACTTTTCCTTGGGGAGGCCCCTATTTAATGGATGACAGAGGATGTTATCTGGCCAACTTCAAACCAAAAAGAGGCAGTTATATTGAAGATGATAAATTAGGAACCTATACCTATACTGCTCCTGTTAAGAAATTCAGAAAGAACGGATTTGGTTTATATGACATGGCAGGTAATGTAGCCGAATGGACAGATTCTCAGTACAGTAATTCTTCCTACGGATTCTCCAATACACTGAATCCATCTACGAAAAATCATACTGACACCAGAAAATCTGTAAGAGGAGGTTCCTGGAAAGATATCGGATATATGTTGATGACAGGTTCCAGGGATTGGGAACGTAAAGATTCTGCAAGAAGCTATATCGGATTCAGAACTGTACAAGATATTCCTGAAGCAGCAGTAAAACCCAAAAGAAGAACCAACTAAACTAAACTCAAATAAATCATCATTAAAAACAGCCTAATCATATGTTAAAAAAAGTTTTTGCAACAAAAGAAGGAATATATAACTTCATCTATTCAATGGGGGCAGCCATCGTAATTCTAGGTGCTTGGTTGAAAATTACCCACATCAATCTCGGTTTTATTACTGGTAACGTAGCCCTTACAGTGGGACTTCTGGTAGAAGCATTCATCTTTTCGGTATTTGCTTTTGACCCTCCGAAATCTGAAGAAAACTATGCTTGGGAAAATGTATATCCTGAACTGTTGGATAAGCACGCCAAACCAAACCCACTTCATGCCAACGTATCCGCTGGATTGAACTCAAACCAACTGATGCTGGAAATGGAAAATTCACTTTCTCAGAAATTGGACAGAATGCTTGAAGATGCAAAACTGGATGTTAGCCTTTTTGAAAGATTAAGAGCCGGAATCGATAAATTCTCCAGTTCTGTAGATCAGATCAATCAAACCGTTGACGTATCCGCTTCTACTCATAAATATAATGAGCAGCTCAACAAAGCAGCATCGCATATGGAAAGTATGAATCAGCTGTATGCAATGCAAATTGAAAACAGCCAGATGCAGTCAGACTATAACAGAAAATATATTGCAGATCTGGAAAAATCTGCACAACAATCTGAGAAATTTAATCAAGAACTACAAGGATTAACTTCAAATCTAAACAGCCTGAACAGAGTTTATGGTGGTATGCTGAGCGCAATGAAGTCCTGATTTCCCGTACATTTCTAATTTAACAAATTTAAAAGAAAAGAGAATAATGGCACAAGGAAAACAGACTCCGCGTCAGAAAATGATTAACCTCATGTATCTCGTATTCATCGCGATGATGGCCCTCAATATTGATGCGGAAATTATCAGGTCATACTACGAGTCCACACAATCTCTTAAAGAGACCAGGGCTTTGACCGAAGAAAAGAATACGGTTATTTTTGAGGAAACGTTAAGAGCAAAAGCAGCGGCGGTTCCGGATACTTATGAACAACCTTGGAAACAATATCAGGTTTTAAAGGAAAAAATAGACGCTTTAGTTTCACATGTGGACGGAATTAAAACCACGCTTAAAACAGAGGCGGAGTTTATGGAAGTTGACCCTGAGACTGGAGCTCCGGTAGATTTAAGTGAAAGTTTCGCATCGCTGAATAATAACGAACCTACTACAAGATATTTCTTCACAGATGGAGACGAAACCAAACAGTCCAAGAAAGCAGAAGAATTGAAGGTTTTGATGAGCGATATCAGAAATTATATCAATCAGACTTTCGGCAACAATGCCAATCTTGAAAGTTTAGTGAACAGAGCTAACAAATCTTTGAGAACAGAGTTTCCTAAAGAAAATGTTTTGGAAGATAAAACATGGTTACAATCTAAGTTTTATCATCAGCCTCTCATTGCTGCCTTGTCAAATCTGGAAATTATCCAGAATGACGCAAGAAATGTACAGTCAGATGCATTGGCACTGATGCTTCAGGAAAAAGTGGATGCAAGCATTAAGTTCAATATGTATGAAGCTATTGTAAAAGCACCTACCGATATCGTTCAAGGTGAAAAAGCTGAAGCTGAGGTTTTCCTCGCATCGTATTCCAACAGTAATAAGATCAGCATGTCTGGTGTACAACGAGAGGAAAACGGTAAAGGATTTATCAGCCTGAATACAAGTGGATTAGGTGAAAAGAAATTTAGTGGAAGCATTTCAGTATTGATGGCTGACGGAAAAACTGAAACAGTTCCTTTCACTCATACTTATAATGTTATCGCTGGGCAAAAAGAAGTTCAGTATGAAACGGGAGCCGTAGTCTCTGCAGATAAAATGAACGTAATGTACCGTAATTTGGATAACCCGATTTCAGGTTCCATCTTGGGTGTTGATAATTCCCGACTTTCTCTTAGCGCTTCGGGTGCTACAGTGAAAAGTGCAGGTGCAGGCAAATGGACTGTTGTTCCTGGAGCTACTAACATAGTGAAATTGACGATCTCCGGAACCGGCCCAAGAGGAACGCAAAGTAAAACTTTTGATTTCCGTGTGAAACCGGTACCTCCGCCAAATGGATTAATTAGAGGAAGAAATAATATTTCCCTGCCTCCTACATCTATTGCGAATCAGGAAATTACAGCAGCGATTCCGGATTTTGATTTCCCGGTAACGTTTAATGTAACGAGCTTCTTGTTGAAAGTCCCTGGAAGGGCTGCTATCCCGGTAACAGGAAATGATTTATCTTCGGTACGTGGAGTAGTTTCAAGTCTGCGTGCAGGTGATATGGTTCATATTTATGGAATTAAGTACACTGCTCAGGGAATTCCTGTAACACCAGGTAGAGAAGCTTCACCTATTGTGATTAATGTTCAGTAATAAAGTAAAAAAATAAATTCAGTATGAAAAAGTATATCAGCGCGCTTTTAGTGGTTGTTTCTGGGATGATGTTCTCTCAAACAATTCTCAACGCTAAATCTCCGGACGAATTTAGAAAACTGCGTGACGACAATATGAAAATCGTAGGAGACAGTGTGGTTTCTAATAAAGTAACGCCGCTTTCTTATGGTTATGTTGATGAAAGAGATGTTCTAAAAAGTGTATATGTTTGGGAAGTTATCGATCTGAATGATAAGGTAAACCAACCTTTCTATTATAACAATACCAATGCATTTTCACGCCAGAATAAATCTCTGTACACCATTCTCCTCGAAGGCGCATTAAATAATGAGTTTACAGAAGTGTATGATGATGAAAACTTTACTATGAAGCTGGATGCGGAAGGTATCAAGAGAAAACTGAGTTACGAAGTTATTGCTGATGAAGCTCTCGATATCATCGAATCCGGCCGTCAGTTGACTCCTGAAGAAGTGATCCGTTATACCGATGTGTACGAAACCACCAATGATAAAGTGAGAATGATCAAAATGATGGGGATGTGGTTTATCGACAAAAGAGACGGACAACTGAAGTACAGACCACTCGGTATTGCTGCAATGGGTCCGGATCCTACTTTTACCGCTCAAAAAGCAAGAGGTTTAATCATGTCTGATGAAGAAGAATTAGTAGATCTGTTTTGGATTTTCTATCCTGATGCAAGAGAAGTCTTGGCTAATAATGAAGTGTATAACAGAAAAAATCAGTCCGCTGATCTCAGTTTCGATGATCTGTTGAATGCAAGAAGATTCTCTTCTGTTATCTACAAATCTTCTGCAGGTCTTGGCGAAGGATTGATCAAAGATTATGTTCCGAGAAATGCTGAAGAGCAAATTGAAGAAAGCAACAGAATCAAAGGGCAGATCCTGGCGATGGAAAACGAAATGTGGAATTACTAATCATTTCTAAATTATAATGAAAACCTGAGTTATGCTCAGGTTTTTTTATCACTAATAATGAAAATAGCAGATTATCTGATCGTTGGAGATGGTTATGCAGCGCTGTTTTTTGCACACAGGCTGATCATGGAAAACAAAAGTTTTTACCTGTTTTCAGAAAATAAACAAAGTGCTTCCCGGGTGTCAGCCGGCATTATCAATCCCGTTGTTCTTAAGAAATTTACCACCTTTTGGCAGGCTCAGGAGCAGATTCATGATCTGCAGAAAACACTTTCGGAAATGGAAGAGTACACAGGGCGAAATTACTGGATTGATGAGCCTATCCACCGCATCTTTCATAACGCAGAGGAAAGAGAATTGTGGCAAAAGAAAGCAAATGAAGAAACACTTTCCGGTTTCCTTAATCCTGCTTTTACTTCGTTAGATACCATTCGGAATCCTTTCGGGACAGGAAAGGTTGATCAGTCAGCACGGCTGAATGTTTCTCGATTTTTTCATGATTTTTTTAATTTTCTATCGGAAAACGATCGTTTGATTCCTGAACAATTTGATTATAATGCTTTAAATCCGGCTCAAAATCAATACAAAACGATTGAATATAAAAATATTGTCTTCTGTGAAGGAATGGGCGTGGTGGAAAATCCTTTTTTTAAAGATATTCCGCTTCAGCCTAATAAAGGGCATCATTTAAAAGTGAAAATTTCGAAGCCTATCCAAATTAAAGTAACTTTAAAGAAGAAACATTTTCTTTTTCCTTTAGAAGATGATCTTTATTATTATGGAGGAACATACGATAGAAATCAATCCCATCATGATATAGATGAAACGGCACGAGATCAGTTAATAAAAGGATTAAAAGAGTTTTATCCGGAGCCTTTTGATGTGGTAGATGTTCAGTTTGGATTTCGGCCGACAGTAAAAGACAGAAGACCGATACTGGGGAATCATCATGAATTTAAGAATTTATTCGTATTCAACGGATTGGGTGCACGAGGTATCCTGAATGGTAATTATTTTGCGGGCGAACTCTTTCAACTTATTGAACATGGCAAACCTTTGCCTGAAGAAGTGAGTCTGGAAAGATTTACCCAAATCAAATAATTTTGTTTTTATTGAAAAAATAACCTACTTTTGCCAACCTAATTAGAGAGGTGTCCGAGTGGTTGAAGGAGCTACCCTGGAAAGGTAGTATACGGGTAACTGTATCGTGGGTTCGAATCCCATCCTCTCTGCAGACAAAAAACCTTGCCGCTTCGGTAAGGTTTTTTAATTCATATCAGTTTCTTGTTAAAGTCTGTACTTTGGTTATTTTGAGCACTAAAATTCTCACCAAGAATTCCTATAAATGTATTTTTCGGTAAAATGTGATAATCATCATGTGATGAAGTTTTTCTCAAAAATAAGATAATTAATTCCTAATTTGCGCCATCATTTCGATGCGGATCAAAGGAAATATTTCTGCTGATACAGAGAGGTTTC
>JADMKO010000055.1:6714-32486 GCA_015478785.1 Chryseobacterium sp.
GTTTGAATTTCTTCCGAAATTTGATTTTTTATAAAAGTACGCAGATGCAGAAATACAGAAATCTGTTATTTTATATCGGAACCATCATCGTCTTTTCAGGCGTCATGTATTGGTTTTTCGTTCATGGAAAAAGCTTGCAGGGCGAAGAAATCCAGATCGCCAACACCAATCCTGCTTCCGCCTGGAATAATTTCCTCAGTTCACTTTCAGAAAATTTACAGCATCCTTTAGGCTTGCTTCTTCTTCAAATTGTTGCAATATTATTGATTGCCCGTCTTTTGGGTTGGGTTTGCATTAAGATCCGCCAACCTTCTGTTATTGGTGAGATGATTGCCGGAATCATTTTGGGTCCTTCACTTTTGGGAATGCATTTTCCTGAAGTTTCCGCTTTTCTTTTTCCCGAAGAATCTCTCGGAAATCTGGAATTTCTCAGCCAGATCGGTTTGATATTGTTCATGTATATCGTGGGAATGGAGCTGGATTTAAGCGTGTTAAGGAAAAAAGCGCAGGATGCGATTGTGATTAGTCATGCCAGCATTATTATTCCTTTCGCATTAGGAACAGGATTGGCGTATTACGTTTATCAGGATTTCGCTCCGGCAGGAGTTCCGTTCATTTCATTTGCACTTTTTATTGCCATTGCGATGAGCATTACCGCTTTTCCGGTTCTTGCCCGTATTGTTCAGGAAAGAAATTTACAGAAAACCAAGCTTGGCTCTGTAGTCATTACCTGCGCAGCTGCGGATGATATTACAGCCTGGTGTATTCTGGCAGCGGTTATTGCCGTTGTAAAAGCAGGCTCTTTCGTCAGTTCCGTGTATGTTATTGCAATGGCTGTCGCCTATGTTATTTTGATGATAAAAGTAGTGCGGCCATTTGTAAAAAGAGTGGCAGATTTGCAGGCAGGAAGAGGAATTATCAGCAAGTCTATTGTTGCCATTTTCTTTCTGATTCTGATCATTTCCTCTTACACTACCGAAATCATCGGAATTCATGCGCTGTTTGGAGCTTTTATGGCAGGAGCTATCATGCCGGAGAATACAAAATTCAGGAATATTTTTATCGAAAAGATCGAAGATGTGGCTCTCGTTTTATTGTTGCCCTTATTCTTTGTTTTTACCGGGTTGCGTACTCACATCGGGCTTCTTAATGATTTTCATCTTTGGAAAACAGCCGGACTCATTATTCTTGTCGCCGTAATCGGCAAATTTCTCGGAAGCGCACTTACAGCGAGATTTCTGAGAATGAACTGGAAGGACAGCCTTTCCATTGGTGCGCTGATGAATACCCGTGGACTGATGGAACTTATCGTTCTGAATATCGGGTACGATTTGGGTGTTCTCAGTCCTGAGATCTTTGCCATGATGGTGATAATGGCGTTGGTAACTACTCTTATGACCGGCCCGGCGTTAGACCTCATCAATTTGATCTTTAAAAAGTCAAAATCTGCTGAAGACCATCAGAAAAATGAATCAAAATATAAAATTCTTCTGGTTTTTGAGAAAGCCAAAACCGGAAGTACACTTCTCAAACTTGCAGATAATCTGACCCATAAAATGGAGGAAAAATCTATCACTGCGATGAATTTCGGGCCTGTGGATGATCTTCATAATTTCGCTCTTGCAGATTATGAAAAACAACAGTTTGCTGAAGTGATTGAAACGGCGCAAATACTCAAAACTTCCGTCACTACCATGTTTAAAGCATCAAATGATATAGAAACAGATGTTATTATCGCTACCAAAAAAGGCAATTATGATTTCCTGCTCATCATGCTAGGGAAATCTATTTATGAAGGAAGCCTTTTGGGCCGGTTGTTGGGCTTTACCACCAATATCATTAATCCCGAGAAAATCCTCAACACAGTAAAAGGTAAAATGAATATCTTCAATGTTTCACCTTTTGATGATTTCACCATGAGCATTCTGGAGAAATCGAGTATTCCCGTGGGAATTATGATTGATAAAGGTTTTGAAACAGCGGAGAAAATATGCATTCCGATTTTTGACCTTTCAGATCTTTACCTGATGGAGTACGCAAAAAGACTGATGAACAACAATAATTCGAAAATTATTATTTTGGATATTGTAGGACAAATTCAGGGAAATACTGAAATTCAGGAGCTGATTAAAGATATTGAACAGTTGGCACCCAATACTATTTCTTTGCAAAACGATAGCACGTTGGAAGCAACCTTTTTTGAATCTCAAGACTTGATGATCATCAGTAATCGCAGCTGGAAAAACCTTTTGGACAGTAAAAGTTCATGGCTTTCCGATGTGCCTTCCACACTTATTGTTTCAGATCCGAAATAATCAGATTTCTGTAAAAATTTAAACAACTTCTTTCTTAAACAGACATTTCTCCCCGCAAATTTTCAGTGAAATGTTCTGCGAATTTTCCGTTATAAGCAGGATTCTCAAATACATGCATGGCTTTGGTTATCGCACATTCCGCAGTCATATCACTTCCGCTGATGGCTCCTATTTTATTAAAAATAGTGCTGTTTTCATATTTTCCGAAACTTATTCCTCCGGAAATGCACTGAGTTACCACCACGATTTCCGTTCCGTTCCGGCGTAATTTCTGAAGCACATTTTCCGTGCCTTTATTGTTGAAAATGGTTCCGCTGCCGAAAACCTGAAGGATCAGCACTTTCACTTTCGGGATTTCCGCGAAATGTTTCAGTGTCATCCCTGGAAAAATTCTCCAGAAAATAATATCTTGCGAAAGATGGAAATCAACTTGGAATTCCTCATGTTCGGGAGCTCTGTACAAAAGTTGTTTTTCAATATTAAGATGCACTCCCGATTGTCCTAATAACGGATAATTCGGGCTTTGATACGCATCAAAATATTCTGCAGAATACTTAAGAGAACGGTTTCCGCGGAGAAGTTTGTATTCAAAATAAAGTGCCACTTCCTGAATGACGGGCGTGTCATTTTCATAAAGGCTGGCGTAATAAATACTGGTGAGTAGATTTTCTTTTGCATCAGTTCTGAGGTCGCCGATAGGAAGCTGAGAACCCGTTAAAATCACTGGTTTGCCCAATCCTTTTAACATAAAACTGAGGGCTGAAGCGGTGTAAGACATCGTGTCCGTTCCATGTAAAACCAAAAATCCATCGAAGTCCTCATAAAAATCTCCAATAATTTTGGCGATCATTTTCCATTCCTCCGGCCCCACATCCGAAGAGTCCAAAGGTTCATCGAAAGAATGAACGGTAACCTCGCATTCCAGAAGTTTCATTTCCGGGATTTTATTGAAAATTTTCTCAAAATTAAAAGGCATCAGGCTTCCGGTTTCATAATCTTTTTCCATTCCGATGGTACCTCCGGTATAGATGAGCAGGACTTTTCTTTTCATAAGTGTAAAATTACGTTAATTTGTAAAGATTTTAAAATTCATGAATCATTTAGAACGCGTTTTCCATCAGCTGAAGCCATTCCTCACTCCTGAGCGATGGGATAAAATTGATCATCACTCCTATCAAAGTTCAGATTTTATTCTTCCGGTTCTGGAAGATGTTTATCAGTTCCGGAATGCGGCAGCCATCCTACGAAGTGCTGAAGCCTGTGGTTTTCATAAAGTTATCGCCTTGGAAAAGCAGAATGTTTTTGATCCGAATCTGACGGTAACCAAAGGTGCAGAAACATGGGTGGAAGTGGAGAAAATGCCGCCTACAATGGAGACCATAAGGCAAATTAAAAAAAGAGGGTATAAAATAGTTGCCGTTTCGCCGGAGAAAGAGTCTGTTTTACTTCCGGACTATACCATCACCGAGCCTGTTGCGCTCATTTTCGGAACGGAATGGGAAGGAGTGACCGATGATATTCTCGATTTTGCGGATGAAACTTTAGCGATTCCAATGTACGGTTTTACCAAAAGTTTCAATGTTTCAGTAGCTGCGGCAATTTGTATGTACGAAATGAAGCAGAAACTGATTTCATCAGAACTCGATTATTTATTGAGCGAAGAGAAGCGTTTGAAACTCAAAATCCGATGGGCGGTGAATTCCATAAAAAGTGGTGAAGCTATTTTTAAGAAAATTCTGGACGATTCTCAATACGAAGGAATCCAATGGTGAACAGTTCTTTGGTATCATTATTGAGAAAGATTGCGCTAAAGGAAACACATTCATGAATAAATTATTTAAAATTCTGATCATTGGAATTTTCACATTCAGTGCGGTGCAGTGCGCCAAGGAAACCCCGGTGATTCAAACTGCTTCTAATACACAACAGGATCTTGAAAAACAAAAACGTGATTCCATTCGTGAGGATTCTATAAAAAGAGCTCAGGAAAGAATCCGGTTTTCCACGCTTGTATTTCCCAAAAATAAAAAAGATTCGGTAATGAGTGCTTTTTTGAAGGAATATCCGGAAGAGGAACGATATATTATTCTGGCACTGAACCGTCTTGACAACAAAAACCGATGGCGTGCAGACACGTTGGTCATTCCAGAAAAAATTGAAAATGATTTTTTGAAATACAGCCCCTTCCCAAAGCGGCTTGATGAATTGGAACCTGTGAAGAAAATGGTATTTTTCTCTTATGCGATTCATGCGTTTGCCGTATATGAAAACGGAAATCTCATGAAATGGGGTCCCTCAAGTCTTGGTAAAAAAGCGACACCTACCAAAACGGGTTTGATGTTCAGCAACTGGAAAAAAGAAGAGGCCATTTCCACTTCCAATTCAGAATGGATTCTCCGCTGGAATTTCAATATTCACAATACTTTAGGTATTGGCTGGCATCAGTATGATTTGCCAGGTTTTCATGCGTCACATTCCTGCCTGAGAATGCTGGAAGAAGATGCGAAATGGATGTACTCCTGGGCAGATACGTGGGTGCTTACGAATAATGGACAAACGGAGCAGGCCAAAGGAACACCTGTCATCGTTTTTGGAAAATCTGATTTTAAAACGAAACCCTGGCTGAAACTTTCGGATAATCCCGCTGCAAATGATATTTCTGTGGAAGAAATGAATGATACTTTTGTTCCGCATCTGGATAAAATTTTGAATGAACAGGAAAACAGCGAGAAAATTCGAGGGCATGCTTATCTGAGTCTTAGAAAATCAAACAACGGAAAACGTGCAATATAATTTTATTTTTCTTCAAAGGGCAATGTCGAAAGAATAGCAAACGACCGGAGTTTTTCCATTTCTTTTTTGGCTTTTTTCTGTCCGATTTTTACGGCAGCATACATTATTAAACCCAATACTACCGTAACGATAGAAGCAGGAAGTGCCCATTTGTAATCCTGAATATTAATTTGTTCGCCCACAAACCAAAGCGTGACGAGTACCATCCATATAATTCCCAACAGGAAATACAAAAACATGAAAAATGTCCACACTGCTGAACTTGGCCCGAAAATTCCGCGGATGACGGTTCTTTGGTCTTCCATTTCAGTCCGCAACGAGAGATTGGGTTTCCAGTAATGATCCTGTTCGGTGTTCACCGTAATAAGAGCCATTTCTGTGTTCACATTTCCTGAAAATTCCTTAGCATTTTTGAGGAATTTCTTTATATTCTCCGAATATTCTTCTGCAGAAAGCTCCGTGTACATTTTGAATCGCGGGCGCAGCCGCATTTTATCAAGGGTAGTTTCTTCGGTTTTCATTGTTTGTCGATATATGGAATTGGGTCTTCCAGAATAATCCTGAACCGGAGACTGATTTGCTTTCTTTTCATTTCCAGGCTCATTTCTTTTCCTTCTTCAGACTTCATCAGATCATAAATTTCCTGAAGGTTCATATCTCCTGCCTTCCTTCCGTTAATCAGTATAAACCGGTCTCCTTTCCGGATTCCGGCCTTTTGTGCAGGTGAATCCCCGCGCACTCCCGATACGGAATACTCCGGTTTCAGAGTAAATTTATATTGAACAGCATTGTTGACTACTACTGTGTTGGTGGCGGGTATTTGATCGCCGTAGGAGGTAGTCGGTGTTTTGATCTGTACAAGATCTTTATCCCAGAACATACCGTCGTGCTTGATATCCATACCACTCATATTGATATGAAAAGGATCTTTGAAATGACGGTTTTTTCTGAGGTAAATTCTTTTTTTCGGATAATTTAAAATCAGGGTGAACCGCTTCAGTACTTCAGCACCAACAGAACCTTTTCTGTCTTTTGCCAGTTTAATGTGTTGAATGGAATATTGATCAGGCATTGCGATGAGTGGTTTTTCGAAGATATAATCTTTAATCATAAGACGGTGAATCCGGCTGCGTTTTCCGTAGATATCTCCATTGAATCCTCTTCCCAAAAAATCCTCGATGTTGGGACGGTTGTATTGAAATCCCGGAATTAAACTAGGAAAAAGCCATATTGGATCACTGTTTCCCAGATCTATCAGCAGTTTAGATTCTTTTATTTCATTCATCTGCTGCAAACCTGCCATTATATAAGGTTTATTGAGTTCTACCGTCATCGGCAACTCTTCATATCTTCTGGTTTCTTTTGCATTAAAATCAGAATAAACGGTGATCTTCTTCCTGATATAGTCAATTTTTACTGGAAAGTTTTTGAAAAACTGATAACCGATGATTCCATTGACGGGGATGCCTACGTGAGAAGAAATATGGAAATCCTCATCCAGAATCAGGAAAATGGTGTGGTTGGCATCCTTCAGGTTTTTACTAACCTGCACAATATTTTTAATTGATTTTAACCCTTCAATATCTCTGTTGTCCCCCAAACCAGAAAATTTTATTTTTTCCACATTATGGAAATCCACTTCTTTATTTTCCAGACTGAAAAGAAGCGTTTCGCTAACTCCCGTGTCCAGCATGAACGTGAGTTCGGCGCCGTTTACAGTAACCGGAATGAAAATAAGATTGTTGATAAGCTGGAAAGGAATGACTTCTTTTTTCACTTTATCCTGAAACTGAAAACCCTCTTCCTGAGTACGAGCCAGAAAAAAAGATAAAATAAACAGGAGTTTCAGCATTTTCATGAAATGAAGTTACAAAAAAGCAAGAAACCAAAGTTGAAAAAATTCATAATCATTGTTACAGCTATTGACTTTTGATCAATTAATCTACTTTAATCGTTATTCACGTTTACTCCGAAAAAATAAAAAGATCCCCGGAATATATTCCAGAGATCTAATCAAATGTTTTCAGCATTTGTGTTTTCATGGTTATAGTAGGTGTCTACATTGAGATTGCGAATGTATTATAATTATGAATTTAAACAGAAATTAAGGCGGGGACAAAGAGGGGACAATGTCTTCTCGGAATTAATATTCTGATTAATAATATTTTATATTTCCACTTTATTCTATGTACTTTACTGTTAATTCGATTTCTTTCCAGAAAATTGATATAACGAACAAAATTCATATGCATTCCTTGTAAGAATATATGACTGAAAGATGCTTTAAGCAATCTTTTTTATTAATTTGCCTTCAATCTTATGGGTTCATGGGACGAATGGGTTTAATGTTATTGAATGCGGTATCTGATCTTATTTATTTTTCTGTTTTTTGTCTCTCATTTTTCAGCTGCTCCCTGGCTGAGCTCTTCTTTACTATCCAGAACGGATCTAGAGCAAATCATTACCAATAAGAAACGCCTGTTGAGCGATACTGTAATTCTAAAAAAGAAATTGCAGAACAGTACTTCGCATAAAAAGATAATTTCAGAAACACTTTTGGCACAAGCCTACGTTGGGGCGTTTGACGGCAAGAACCCAAAAAGCGAGTTTCACTTCAAAAATTCTATAGAAACGGCTGTAAAATTAAACAACCCTGCTTTGGCGATTTGGGCTGAACTTAATTATGCAGAATATCTGTATCGGTACAGGGAAATGACCCGAGCAATGCCCGTTTTCCTCAATGCATTGAATGCAGCAGAGAAGATACCGGCGAATGAACTTCTCTTTCCATGTTGGTCATTCAAGATTGTTGGATATTATATGGGAACGATAGGAGATTATGATGAAGCTGTTAATTTTCTGAAAATGGCACAACATTATGCCGATCGTAATTCTTCTGAACTTTCTGAAATTCTTGATAATATAGGGCAGTATTACTATCTTGCCCGCAACTATATTCAGGCTGAAAAATATTATACAAGTGCCAGCATCACCGCTCTTCAGATAAAAGACGAACTTCGGTATGCTAAAACACTGGGGAATATAGCACTGATTCGGAAAGGTGAGGGTAATTATAACAGTGCGGTTCATTTATTAAAGAAAGATATTGAAATTTCTGAACGGATTGGTGCACAGCAAAATACAATGTTTGCTCAAATTGCTTTGGTACGAGTCTTTATAAAAGCCGAAAAATGGAATGAAGCGGCATCCCTTCTTCAAAAGGCGGAGGCAATTTCCAGATCCAGATCGTATTATATGAGTTCAAGACGCGAGATTGCTGAGATAAAACTGGATTTGTTTCAAGGTTTAGGTCGTATTTCAGAAATACCTGATATCCGCCGGGAGATTAAAATGCTCGACGATTCACTGCGGTTGACTGATGGCGAACAGACCCTGAACAAGACCCATCTGATGACGCAAAAAGCGCTGTATCAACAGAAAATTACGAAAGCCAATGAAAAATTATCATCCAGAAATAATCTGCTTGTAATTTTTGTTGTGGTAGCAGGAATCGGATTTGTTTTGTTGGGGTGGAATCTTCTGCGGCTCAAGAAAAATGAAGCCAAACGTAAATTGCAATATGACAGAATGATTACGGAACTAGAAAAAGAAAAAGTTGGTTTCGAAAGAACCCTCATGGAAACACGCCAAACACTCCAAGATCAGGTGCAGTATTTGAAAAGTAAAAACCAATATATTGAACAACTAAATTCGGAAATTGAAACAATTCGTCTCTCAGCTTCATCTCATCTTGAGGAAAAAGAAGGTAAACTCCACCAATTATTAGAGTCTCATCTCATGACAGAAGAGAACTGGCAGATTTTCCGCAGGCAGTTCCAGAAAGAATACCCGGAATTTTATGGTAATCTCAGTGGGGAGTTTCCGGAAATTACACCAGCGAATCTGCGTGTTATTCTATTGCAAAAGTTGGGATTCAGCCAAGTAGAAATCTCCAGATTATTAGGTGTTACGCAAGATGCAGTGAAAAAGTCCCGTCAAAGACTGAAGCGCAAACTTGGTGAGCGATATGAGAAACTTTCTGAAATGATCAGCGCTGAATTTTAAAAAAGCGTCGCCCGAAAATAAAAATCTTATTTTACTTTTTAATGAACTTTCTGCTGAGTGTTCCCTTGGCAGTTTCTATACCGATCATGTAGCTTCCGGAATTGAAATGTGAAACAGGTATTATCTTGATATCACCTTTTTCTCGATACATCATTCTGCCAGAAAAATCTGTTATCGTAATACTGATGATTTTTTCAGGTGATTGAATCCGCAAAAAATCCGATACCGGAACCGGATAGATTGAGATTAAATTGTTGAGGTTTGCTTCAGAGACCGAAAGTGTCGATTCACATTCGTTGCTTAAAACGTCACCTGTTATTGTCCACCCTTTAACATTAATAAGATAGTCGCGCGCAGCTATTGCCAAAGGATCTTTATACTGAAGCGGAGCCACATTACCCAGGTTTACATTGTTGGCGGTAGTAGGATTCGTGCGCCATCCATGTAGGGTTTTATCCCAGTTATTGCAGGTTAATGCTGTGTTTGTGAGCATATTGTTCGCTTGTGCAACGGAGGCGAGATTCCACGTTTCCAAACTTTGGTTGAAGCTTGTCGCTCCACTCAGAAAATCCCGGAATTCTGTTACATTCGAAACATTCCAGCTACTCAAATCCTGATTGAAACTGGTACAGAGATGAAACATGTGCAGCATTGTAGTCACATTGGAAACATTCCATGATGATAGTGGCTGATTGAAAGATGATAAATAATGAAACAGCCAGGTCATATCCGTCACATTGGCGGTATTCCAGTTATTTAACGGTTGATTGAAGTTCCCTGCATTGGAAAACAGATGACTCATGTTTGTAATCGTAGAAGTATTCCATTGGTTGAAAGTAGGGTTTCCCAAAAGAGAAGTACAGTTGTGGAACATGAGCGCCGCGTTCGTAACATTAGCAAGTATAGGAATATCAGTTGCAGCTACATCCAAATTTGAACAATCCGTAAAAGCAGTCTCCATGCTGAGCCAGTTAATATTTCCCCATTGCTGGACTTCCAGTAGTTTATCGTTATCTCCCAAAAGATTCATTAATATAGGCGTGCCCAGGTTGGGCGAAACAAAATATTCATTATAAAAACGGACAGCATCAAAATTTCCATTGCCATTACTTATTTTTATACGATAAGTGGCAAGCGTAGGATCCAGATGATAAGGAGTCCCGAAATCAACAAGAAAATGCTGCGAAGAACTTATTCCATTCATGGTGCCGTTATGAGACGGAAATCCGATTTCTTCCCAGTACACATTAAAGTTGATGCCTCTTCCCGGAAACCAAATTTGTTGTGTTGTGCTTTGAGCAGGTACATTGGCAACTGTTTTCGACTGTGCATTTGCTGGTTTCCATACGGTAATGAACTCATTTTGAGAATATACAAGAGACGACAGAAAGGTAATGAGAAAAAGTATAATTTTCGTCATTTTTTTTGTTTAAAGATATAAAAATTCCCCGGACATCATCCGGGGAAAGTATTGTGTGAAGCTGAAAATTCTTAGTAACGGTAATATTCCGGCTTGTAAGGTCCTTCCACCTCTACTCCGATATATTGGGCCTGATCCTCAGAAAGAGTTTCAAGTTCCACACCGATTTTTTTCAGGTGAAGCATCGCTACTTTTTCATCAAGTTTCTTGGGCAGCATGTACACTTTATTTTCGTAAGCGTCGCTGTTCGTCCAAAGTTCAATCTGAGCCAAAGTCTGGTTTGAGAATGAATTACTCATCACAAAACTCGGGTGTCCTGTTGCGCAACCCAGATTCACCAATCTTCCTTCTGCCAGAATAATGATGTCGTTTCCATCTACGTTATAAATATCAACCTGAGGTTTAACGGTAGATTTTGTAGAACCGTAATTGTCGTTCAGCCATTTCATATCGATTTCGTTGTCGAAATGCCCGATGTTACAAACGATGGTTTTATCTTTCATTTTTTTGAAATGCTCACCTCTTACGATATTGAAATTCCCGGTAGTCGTGATAATGATATCCGCAGTTTCGATAACGGTATCCAGTTTTTTCACTTCATAACCTTCCATTGCAGCCTGCAATGCACAGATCGGATCGATTTCAGTAACGGTAACGATAGATCCTGCACCTCTGAAAGAAGCGGCAGTTCCTTTACCCACATCGCCGTATCCACAAACAATCACTCTTTTTCCGGCAAGCATCACGTCGGTCGCTCTTCGTACTGCATCTACTGCAGATTCGCGGCATCCGTATTTGTTATCAAACTTCGACTTGGTTACAGAATCATTTACGTTGATGGCAGGCATTACCAAAGTTCCGTTGGCCATTCTTTCGTATAGACGGTGAACACCTGTGGTGGTTTCTTCGGAAAGGCCTTTGATGTCTTTGGTTAGTTCCGGAAAACGGTCAAAAACCATATTCGTAAGGTCGCCGCCATCATCCAGAATCATATTAAGAGGTTTTCTGTCTTCTCCAAAAAATAAAGTCTGCTCAATACACCAGTCGAATTCCTCTTCATTCATCCCTTTCCAGGCATACACCGGAATTCCGGCAGCAGCAATAGCCGCCGCGGCGTGATCCTGAGTGGAGAAAATATTACAGGAAGACCAGGTTACTTCCGCGCCCAGCGCAATCAGCGTTTCAATCAGAACAGCAGTCTGTATCGTCATGTGCAGACATCCCGCAATTCTGGCACCCTTCAACGGCTGAGAGGGTCCGTATTCTTCACGAATCGACATAAGGCCCGGCATTTCCGCTTCGGCAAGCATGATTTCTTTTCTTCCCCATTCAGCCAGAGAAATATCTTTTACTTTATAAGGAATGTATTGTGTTGTAGTGTCCATTGAATTAATATTTGTGCAAAAATACAACAAATTCTTGTAACGGATTTTTCTTCCTCCTACGGAAATGAATATGTAATTTCCACTTTCTAAGATTGATTTATCCGTCATCCATCTCTCTAATTTAGTACAAGTGCTCAAAAGGCTGGTCAGCGATTTAAAAAAGCTGGTCAGGTTTTCATATTTCCGCAGTATAATTTCATAAAATGCTGGTCAGGTTTTTCAAGAAGCTGGTCAGGTTTTACAAAAGACTGGTCAGGTTTTACAAGATGCATGGGTTCGGGTTTAATCTCTCAACCTACGAAACGGTAACTTCACTTATTCATTTCAAAAAACTGCTTTAGTTTTCCACATTTTCCCGGAAATTTAAGTGATATCGGGAACCACGGTTATTAGTCAGTTTATTAAATATTTATACTGATTATTCCTTATTTTTGAGAGATGGAAATAAAGGACAGAATCAGCAGCCTTTTCGAGTCGGAACTGGTGGAGGAAATCTTAGCAGTAGGTAAACTGAAAAGAGTCAGGGAAGGGGAGCCGGTGATCAGCTTCGGACAGCCTATTGTTTTCATGCCCATTGTGCTGGAAGGGACCCTGAAAGTCTCGATGACGGACGATAGCGGAAAAGAACTTCTGATGTATTACCTGAATTCGGCCGATGGCTGTGCCATGACTTTTACCTGTTGTATGCAAGAACAGCAAAGCGAAATAATGGCCGTTGCCGATGAAGATTCCCAATTATGGCTGATTCCCGTGGAATATATGGATCAATGGATGCAGAAATATCCCTCTTGGAAAACCTTCGTCATGCGCACCATGCAGAACCGGTTCTACGAAATGCTTCGGGCGCTGGACATGGTGGCCTTCAATAATCTGGACACCCGACTTCTGAATTATCTGAAAGAAAAATCCAGAAATACGGGGAGAACTGTCATCAATATTTCTCACGAACAAATTGCCAATGACTTGGCAAGCTCGCGCGTCGTCATCAGCCGAATGCTGAAAAAACTCGAAAACCAAGGCAGGGTGCTTCTTTATCGTAATCAGATAAAATTGCTCAAGGATTTTTAAGATTTATCATTTCATGCGGTTTCATGCTGTAAGTTCAGGCTTTTTCTTAACGCTATGAACACTGCTCCACAAGTGGTATCCGCCCTGAAGATTGAACACATTGATAAAACCGTTGTTTCTTAGGATGCGGTTGGCAAGGTATCCGCGCAATCCGACCTGACAATAAATAATATAAGTCTTGTCTTTATCCAATTCATCCATGCGTTTCCGAAGATTATCCACATTGATGTTGACGGAATTTTCAATGTTTCCCCGTTCGTGTTCCTGAGGCGTTCTCACATCCAGTATAACGGTGTTATTTTGGATCGCGAAATCTTCCAATTCATCGTGGCTGATCACTTTCAGGTCACCGTTCAAAATATTTTCTGCAGCATATCCCGCAATGTTGATCAGATCTTTGGCCGAATTGTAGGGTGGTGCGTATGTAATTTCAATTTCCTGCAGATCCTGAATCTTCAGTTTGCCTTTTATGGCGGTAGCGATGATGTCCACTCTTTTATCAACACCTTCTTCACCAATGGCCTGCGCACCGAGAATAGTTCCGGTCTTGTCAAAAATCACTTTCATGACGATATCTTTTGCACCGGGATAATAACCTGCATGATGCCCTTTCGTAATGACAATGGTGTTGTACGGAATTCTGTTTTTCTTCAGTGTTTTTTCATTAAGTCCGGTGGCAGCAACAGAAAGTTCAAAGAATTTCAGAATAGAGGATCCCAGACTTCCGGTATATTTTGAATGATTTCCGCGAATAATATTGTCGGCTACTAATCTACCTTGACGGTTTGCCGGCCATGCTAATGGAATTAACACTTTTTTACCATGAATGTAATGCGCAACCTCAATCGCATCGCCCACTGCGTAGATATTTTCATCTGAAGTCTGCATGTATTCGTTCACCAGAATTCCTCCGGTTTCGCCCATTTCCAACCCGGTATTTTGGGCGAGTTGGGTTTCGGGTTTTACACCAATAGCGAGAATCACAGCTTCTGTTTCAACAAAAGTTTCATCATTCAAATAAACTTTGATATTGTTACCGTAGTTTTCAAATTTCTGTACACCGGTATTCAGCAAAAGCGTCAGTCCTTTTTCTTCAGCTTTATGGTGAATCAAGCTTGCAAACTCATAATCAACCGGAGTCATTACCTGATTGCTGAGTTCTATAAGACGTACATTTTTGCCTAATCCTATCAGGTTTTCTGCAATTTCAAGCCCGATGAAACCTCCGCCAACAACGACGAAATCTTTCTTGTTTTTCGTTTGTTCCACAATTTTATCCATATCCGGAATATTGCGGAGGGTAAAGATTTTATCAGAATGAATGCCTTCAAAAGGCGGCTTTATGGGTTCAGCTCCCGGTGAAAGGAGAAGCTTATCGTAGGTTTCGGTGTATTCTTCGCCGGTTTTCAGGTTTTTTACGAAAACAGTTTTCTCTTCTTTATTGATGGCAATAACTTCCGTAAAAACTCTGGTGTCCAGGTTATATCGTTCTTTTAAACTTTCAGGAGTCTGCAGAAGAAGTTTATCTCTGTTGTCGATGATTCCGCCAATATGGTAAGGCAGGCCACAATTGGCAAAACTTACATATTCGCCTTTTTCGAAAATGATGATGTCGTTTTTTTCACTTAATCTTCTGAGTCTGGTTGCGGCTGTTGCACCTCCGGCAACGCCTCCTATGATGATGATTTTCATTCCTCTGATTTTTATGCAAAGTAAGTCAGATTTGCAGTTGAAGAACGTAACAAGAGTTACATTCCGGAAAGTTATCGAAACGATATTTTGAATTTGTGCTTAAACTTTTGCAAATTTGCAAGGTTTAAAAGCAATACAATATGCCCTTCTATCAGGATTTTACCGATCAAAATGCGACGATTCTTTTCTGGAAATATGATGAGCAGGACCGGTTTAATCATGAAGAACTGATAGAAGCTGAAAATTTTGGCAAAGTAGAAAACTATCATCCCAAGAAACTTCAGGAGTATCTGATGATCCGCCAGATGCTGAAGAAGCTGCTTCCCGATCATAAGATTCTTTATAAAACCATCGGGCAGCCGTATCTTTTTCCTAAGGATTATTATATTTCCATCACCCATTCGTTTCCGTTTGCGTCTTTGGCAATTTCAAAAAAGAGGGTAGGGATTGATATTGAGCGGATTATGCCTAAAATTTTAAGAATCAAACACAAATTTTTGCATCCTTCAGAAATTCCCTGGACTGAAAATGAAGATGAGGTGGAATTTCTTACGGTAATCTGGGTCATCAAAGAAGCTTTGTACAAACTGCATCCGAGTAAATATTGGTCTTTAAAAAAGCATTATGAAGTGGAGCAATTCAGTCTAAATGATCTTTCAAGAGTTCGATGCCGTGTTTTTGATGAAAGTTTTGAAGACTGTTACGACGCCACCGTCACTAAAATCGAGGATTTTTATTTTGCCGTTATTGAAGAACAGCATCAGATCCATTTTAAGATTCCTCCGAAGGATGTACTCCATCTATAACCGCATACTTCTCGGTAACTCTCCTTTGTTCCAGAGCGACATCATATAAAAGTTCTAATATTTCCTGAATACTGGTAAGTTCGGTAAGTCTTGATATCCGGCTCGGGTCGCGGCGGTCAAAGAATTCTTCTTCCAGAATTTCCTCTTTTCTTTTTACCAAAAGCTGCTGAACACGGTCATCCGTTTTTATCGAAATCCGCTCAGAATCCGGTTGGCTTTCTCTGCCGGTCAGCAGATCCAGTGTGTGGCTCAGTTCAGCAAGAATTTTGCGCTCCCAGTTTTCAAAATCAATCTCGGAAAAATGATGGGGTGATTGAGAATACTGCGCCAGCGAAGCAGTGTAAGCGGTAATTAAATGGGAGGTGGTGACAAACTGATGTACGCTTTCCATTTTCTTCTGCTGATTCTTAGGGTCGGAAAGCAGTCGTTGGAAACTGTCGGAAAGGTTCGCCAGACTGATGATGGCGTCTTTTCTTCTCATTCTGTATTCTTCATCATCAGGGCTTTTGTATTCTATTTTCTTGATTACATTTTTGAAATATCTGAGGTTGGCCAATGTAGATTTCTCCATTAATTTACTGTTCTGTGTATGCTCCCAAACAGGCAAAATAAAATAAGAAACTGCAGCAGCGATAATACCTGCAATGGTGGTATCCAGAATCCGGTCACGGAAAATAAGATTTACATTTCCGGGATTCAGAAAATTGAAAGTGATAAAGATATAAATGGTCATGAAGAAAACAGCAGTGGCATATTTTTCTTTTAATAAGGTGAAACACAGAAGCATAGAGGTAAACAACAGGCCGAGAAGCAAGGTGTCATTTTCTACAAAAATAAGCAGGAGATAGGCTACCACGGCGCCGGATGCGGTTCCGTAAAGCCGCAGCAGATTCCGGTGTTTTGTAGTGCTGTAAGCGGGCCGCATGATGGCGACAATGGTAATGAGAATCCAGTAGGAATGGCCAATTTCAGAGGTTCCCAATAGTGAAACGGCATACCCGATAAGCAAGGCTGCCGTCAACCGTACCGCATGCCGGAAATGGGACGATTTCAAAGAAAGGTTATTGCGAAGCACTCTTGAATTGAGCTGTTCCTGTTTCGGAACGAATTTGTCATAATCCAGACCGGAGGAAAGACTTTTTATATTCCTGAGATCCTGAGAGAAAACTTTGTGAATAATTTTAACATCATCTGCCACCTCATTTATCCTGTAAAGAATGAGCCGAAGCGCCATGAAATTCTCCAAAGTTTCAGCTGACATTTTTCTTTTGCGCAGATGGAAATAAATATTGTACACCTTTTGAAGTTCCGCATCAATATCTCTGGAAGGATGGCTTTTGGTTCCGCTCTGTAAGGCAATTCCAATATAGGTCACCTCTTCTGCGAGATCATTCAGAAAACGATGAATCGCAGGAAGGATAGGGGTTTTCCCGAAATTAGCGTGTAAATTCGCGTAGTTTTGATCGCTGGTGATCAGTTTTTCATAAAAATCGATGGCATCCAGAAACATCAGCATCAGGAGCCGGCTGGTGGTGGTAGCTTCGTTTACAATCGTTCTGGTCTTGAAAACCATTTCTCTCGTTTCTTCCTGTAGATTCTTAATCACGATCTGTTTGGAAATCACTTCCTGATACAGTGCATCCAGATCTGCATTTTGTTGATAAAATTTCGCTTTTATTTTAAGGTATTCTGCCAGCTCCAGGTAGTTTTCGCCAATCATCTGACTAGCAAGCTTGTATGGTTGAAGTCGTGAAACCAGCAGAAAAATCAGTAAAAACCATATTCCGCCCGCGATAAACGTAACTATATTTTCAAATTCCCAGGTTTGGGAGAAATGTACATCAATAAAAATTGAAAAGACCACCAAAGTTAATCCGCCCACTGCAGCCAATCTTTGTCCATACACACCTAAAAGAGTGAAAAACATCCCAAATACAACAATTCCTAAAAAAACCAGAACAGGGTATCCCTGAATGAAACTCGCAACAGAGATGACAGTGAAAAAGGAAATGATCGCTAAAATAAGGGAATTTCTTCTTCGGATAAATGGACCTGCCATATCTGTGAGCCCTACGAAACTGGTGCCCAGCGGAAATAAGAAATACTCTTTCAGTAAACCGAAATAAGCCAGAATTACGCTTGGAATAATGATCGCCAATGCAACCCTCGCCCCGGAATAAATATACTGGCTGGTGATGAATTTCTGTATTTCGGATTTGTAGGTCAAGAAAATAGGGGATATGGATGCAAAATTAGCCTTATTTTTACAAAAAAAGCCCCGTTTTGCGGAGCTTTGTACAGTGTCATATTATCTTTTAATAGTCGTTGGCGTTCATGGTGTCGTCACCAATATGCCAAGTGAGGCCAAATCTCAACGTATTGTCTAATGCTGTATTCAGTTTGGACGTATTGAGCAAGTAAGATACATCCAGTGAAAAGGCGTTGTATTTTAATCCCACACCCGCGGTTGCAAACTGTCTTGCTCCCTGTTCTTCACTTTCATGGAAATAACCTCCTCTTACAAAAAAGGCGTTATCATAAGCGTATTCCAATGCTCCGGAGAACATAATGCTGTTGGGATTTTTGAAAGATTTCCCAACTCCTTCCAGCACTCCCACATTAGGAACTTCATAAATGGGTCTTTCGGTTCTTGGATCAATTCTTACCAGTTCAGCACCGGGAACAAGAAGTTTGGAAGCTTCTGCACTGAATCCTATGCGATTGACATCATCAATGAAAACATCGTATCCTACACCCAATCTTGCCATCGTTGGAAGGTAACTTCTGGATTCTTCATCGCCGGTATAATCCAGTTTCGGACCCAGATTCTGAACCGCCAATCCGGCATTTATTTTGTTATCCATTCCGCCTAAACCGGAGAAACGTGGACTGGTATAATAAGAGGAAATATCAACAGAGAAAGAGTTCGCTGCTTTCAGTGTAGTATCGGTATTGAAACCACCTGAAAAATCTGAACGGATGAATCTACCTGTTACTGCCATTGAAAAAGAATCGGCAAGTCTCAACGCATAGGCAACGTCTATTGCAAATTCGTTAGGTTTTGAGATCCCTTCATCGTTGACCACGTTGGGTGAAGTTAAACTTGTTAATTGAACTTCTCCCATATTGAAATAATAAAGGCTGGCAGAGATGGTGGAGCGTTCTTCCTGACCCAGAAATCTGAAATAGGAACCGTAAAGTAAAAAAACATCGTTAGTAAGCTTGCCCATATATGGTGTATAGTTCACCCCAACGCCGGATAAACTTCTGCTGAAAGGATATTTTGCTGCATTCCAGAATTGTGAAAAAACATCAGCGGAGGTCGCAACACCCTGGTCGCCCATACCTCCTGCACGTGCATCGGGAGCTACTCTAAGGAAAGGCGCTCCTGTAAGTACAGGCCTGATTTTGCTTAAGTCTTGTGCAAAAACCGTTACACTGGCTCCTAAACCCAACCCTAAAAGCAGTTTTTTTGTAAAATCCATATAGTTATTTTTAATCTTTCAAATATATAAATTATTTTAAAATATTATCGTAATAATACCATTTTTTCTATTGCTGTAGCACCTCCTTTGCATTTCTCCTGATTTTGGCTTCGTGCAAATATCTTAAAAATATAAGTTCCTTTTCCTACAGCATCTCCGAAATCATCTTTTCCGTCCCAGCCAATGGCATGGCGCGGAGTTCTGAATCCCTGCAGGAAAGGTTCTGCCATTACGGTCTGGCTGATCGTTTTCACGAGTTTTCCAGTGATGGTGAAGATTTGTACATTGACATCAAGGATATCGTCGCAGTTATGCTCAAAATGGATATAGGTTTTATCCGTAAACGGATTAGGCCAGTTCAGCGGCCTGTTGATCACCAGATTTTGGCTTGCTTCATCTTTTACTATAAACCTTAACGTTTCAGTAGTAGAATTATTGTTAATATCCCACACTCTGAAGGTTAAAGTATGTTCGCCAGGAGCAAGGTTTCTAAAAGGATAGGTAACACTTCCTTTTTGATATTCGGCCAGCGAAGGATTCAGACAGCCATTTCCGTCGCCCGGATTGTAGAAATCATTCAGTACAGTGGTGTTAATAATTTGTCCGTCAAGATACGTAATGATGTCGTGGCCAATTCCGGCTCCAGTTGAATTGATTCCGGTATCGTCAGTCACACACGCCAGAAGCATAGGATTCTGATCGGTAATTCCACCATCAGCAAAATTGGTATTGTTCATGTACAGCTTCACTCTGGGCGGTTCATTGTCATTAATGCCGTTTGGATTAATATCACCAATCTGATACGGCTGGTTTTGGAAAACATCTTCTACATTATTATCCGCATACGCGATAATTCTCCCGGTGCCAAGGGTATAATTTATATCATTCGGAACATAGAATTCCACAGTAAATTGTCCGTTGACTGCCGTTCCGGAGGCTTTTACAATAGGGCTGCCTTCCTCGGTATAATGCAAAATCGGAGTAAGATTTCCATCATTATTCAAAGTGCTTTTATTGACTCTTTTATCAAAAATATTGACAATCACTTTTCCGTTGAAACCTGTGTTTACTGTTCCGTTTGGATGGTTGATATGCCCTGTAATTTTAACAAAATCCAAAGCTCTTATCTGGCCAGGCACCGGACTTTCGATATTATCAATGAATAATAATTTTTTAGGGCGGCTTAGTTTCATTGCAGGGTCGCCGAGGTAGTTTACCTTCAGGTGATCGCTGCTGCCTCCATAATTTTTCTTGGCTGTTAAATGAGCATTTCCTAAGGTTTCAAAATCTTCAGCAGCATTCAGCGTAAAAATAGATTTGGTGAAAGCCCCGGAAAAAGTTTCACCATATCCTACGTTTACGGCGCGGCTGGAAGTAATCATCGTAGCCGCTCCGCCGCTTTTATGCTTGATGAATTGTTCACCAACGGAATAAGTATCGTGATCATCCCAGAGCGTGAATTCACAGGTTATGGTGGAAACAAACGGAAATCGGCTGTAGACGGATGAAAAATTATTGAGGCCTTGCACTTCATTGGTAGTCAGAACTCTTTCCTGAGACCACCCGTTGATACCGCCATGTCCGAAATAAAATAAATACAAACTGTTCCCGATATCATTCGCAATCGCCTGGTTCACCTGTGGATATCTTTGTCCAGCAGCCGTGCTTTCTGCAGGAAAAGCGTCCATATATAATTTTCTGACATTATATTCCGGTTTATCTGTTGTTCCTTCAAAAACATCTACTAGAGAAGCATTCATAATAGTATGAAAGGGAGTTCCGCCGTCTTTGTCATCATCTACTACAAAATCCAGTTTCATGCGCCAAATTCCGAAAGGGGAAGATTGTCCCGGCAAACTGTTATAGTATGCTAAGGTTTTGTCGATCATGGTTTTAGCTTCCTGAGGATTGGCGGCAGGAATTCTTCCAATCGGAAGATCAGGAATTACAAACCCTAAATTAGTAGTGGTTTGCGGAGAAGTCATTACGAAATAGTCGTCTGTCACAAAGGAAGTTACATAATTGCCGCTTTCCTCGCTCTGATAACTGGGTACGACGTTATAACTGTTGGGCGTTTTGTGTTTAAAATCATAAGTAGCATCTCCCAAAATAAAAACATATTTCAGGTTTCCCGCAGGAGTGTTGAGATGCGTGACAAAGTCTCGGATCGCAGTAAGATCCTGCCCGCCGCTGCTGTATTCATTATATATTTTATGAATATCAACAATCTGGGTGTTGAAATTATTTTTTGTTTGATGATAATTGGCCAGTCTTTGAGCCTGCATCATCATTTCCGGGCGTGTGAGGATGAGATAATCTACATTCTGCAGCGCCTGGAGATTCTGGTTTTCCACTTTTCCTACAAATGTTGGTTGATAAGCTGCATCTGCACGAAAAGCGACAAATTCATTATTGAAATCAGGATTATTGGTGATGTATCCAAAATTAAAAATACTGCTTCCAGTTGCTTTGTTCACTCTTCGGTTTGCATTGGTAATATCCGTCACATCCCATATTTGTTCCACTGACGAAGCATTGGAAACCGAAAATCCATACGTTTGCCCGGATCCACTCACCAGAGAAAAATCCCTGAAATTCATTTGGCTTCCGTTAAATGCTAAATTTTCTTTATACTGAATTTCTAAATAATCGAAATAAAAAGTACCATTAGGGTTCACCGAAATATTGGGCTCATAATTAAAAGTAAAAGTGGTTCCCTGCGCATTGTTCAGTGTTCCCGTAAATCGCATCGGTACAAAATCTGGTGTGTTGGCGGTGGTAGATATGGTTTGCGTGGCAGGATTCTGATTGTTAATATTAAAAGCCAGCGAATTTCCCTGCGCTTTATAGCCTATCACCTGCGTTCTGTAAAGAATTTGTTCTCCCGGCAGAGGAGCAGAAAGTGTGGTGATGCTGATCGATTTAGAATTGGTAAACGGTTGGTCATCTACCCAAACTTTTCCTAATTTCAAAAGGTTTCTCTTTTCTTCATTGATGACCTGATATTCATGGTATCTGGTAATAAGATTCGCTGGAAGTGCAGCATCCGTGGTGGTTACCCTTTTGCCCGGTCCTTTGTCAAAAGTAATAAAGTAGTAAGAAAAATCTTCGTAAATATTTTTTACATTGTTGCTTCGGTCGGTTCTTGTATCGGTTCTTTTAAAACCATTTCCGTTGGTGGTATTATAAAGATTATATCCGTCCGGTCCTTGAGCGTAAAAAAGAGCATAATCGCCGTCGTTCCAAACGCCATCATCCTCACCCGTTACTTGTATCGCATTTTCCTGAAGGGCACTGTATCGTTTATTCTGATTGTGTTCCGGAAGAATAAGGCCGCCGTTGCCATAAATTCTTAAATTTTTTGGATTGACACTGCCCGCATTTATTCCTATACTTTGTAGGAAATCTTTGGTGATTTTAAAGATCCCTGATTTGTCGACTTTAATTTTATAAAAATTACCTGAAGCCAACGGATTGTCTGTGCTGCCAATTTTCTGGAGCATACTACCGCCTTTTTCTGTTTCGGTAAGCTCGAATGAAGAAAGCCTGAGGATTTTTCCGTCAATTTTTTTGAACAAGCCAACACTCACCAGTGCAGTTCTGCCGTTTTCTCCGTTTACATAGGAAACATCGGTAGTTTCAAACTCCGGAAGGTTGTTTCTGTCTAGGTCATAAAGCTCTCTTTCTGCTACATTTTCCCATTGTAAGTTGGTAATTTTTATATCTTTTTCACGGATGTTTTGTTTGGTGTGAATAAATATATTATTTTGGTCAAATGAAAAACCATCGTTTCGGAAGTTGGGCAGATTTATTTTTACATGACCAAAGTCATTAATTTTTGCACCCTCCCACTGAACAGTTACTTTCTGGGAGAAAAGAAGCGTGACGGATTGAAATAAAAAAAGAATAAAAAGATAACGTCTCATTTTTGAATTTAATTTCAGGAATACAAATTAAACGAAAATTTTAAAATAATAATGTGATACAATAAAATAAATTTATAATCGTTTGAAAAAAATCAAAACAATTCTTGATTAATTGATAAATTTATTATTTCTTTGTACTTTGAAAATATTTATACTGACTATGAAAAAACTAAAGTTGTTTTCATTAATAGCATTAAGTTCAGCTTTCGTATTAACCAGTTGTGGGGGATCAGGATCCGGAGGAGGCACCAAAAGTTTTGTAAGTAAAACAGGATGGAAACCCAACGAATCTAGAGGATGGTTTTTTGCAGGAAAAATGCAAAAACAAAAAGGCTGGCCCGGAATGGTATACGTAGAAGGTGGAACGTTTACAATGGGATTAGTGAAAGATGATGTAATGCATGATTGGAATAACTCTCCCCGCAGAATGCAGGTGAGTTCATTCTACCTTGGAGAAACTGAAATCACCAATTATGAATATCGGGAATATCTTACCTGGTTAAAATATGTTTTCCCGCCGTCTGACCCAAGTTACCGCGAAATCTATAATGGTGCTTTGCCCGATACCCTTCTTTGGGATAACGAGCTTTCCCGTAACGATTTTTCCGAAACCTATTTCAGATCGCCGGAATTTGATTACTATCCGGTAGTAGGTGTAAGTTGGAGCCAGGCAAACAAGTATTGTGAATGGTTAACCGACAGAGCCAACGAAAAAGCGCTGATGGATGCAGGAATTATTTCCAAAGATCTTTATATCAACGAGTCAAATAACGTAGGTGGAACTGCTTTCAATATGGATAAGTTTAAAGCAAACGATCCGGATATGCAAGCTTATATCAACGAACAAAGACTCGCTCAAAAATCTGGAATGAAAACAGCAAATCAAAGATTGCTGGCTGCCAACAGGTCTCCTGCGGCACCTTTAGTTCAGAAATTCAGGCTTCCTACAGAAGTAGAATGGGAATTCGCAGCTCTGGGAACTCAAAAGAACAGAGAGTATAACAATATCTTAGGTAAAAACCCTCAAATTGAGGACCTTCGAGGTAAAAGAGGAAGAAGCCAGGGATTATTCCTTGAGAATTTCAAGAACGGTATCGGAGATTACTCCGGAGTTCCGGGATGGAAAAATGATGGATCAGCCTACACAGCAGATGTGAAAGAATATCCGGCAAGTGATCTTGGGCTTTACGGCATGTTCGGAAACGTTGCAGAATGGACAGCCGATGTTTATAGGCCTATCATTGATGCTGATTACAGTGACTTCAATTATTACAGAGGAAATGCGCCGCAAAGAATCGTTAGAAATGGCGATGGCTCTTACAGAAGAGTAGATGACGGAAGCATCCAATACGATACGCTGGCTGATGGAAAATTGCTTTACAGAAGTCTTCCGGGACAGTTTGAAAAAGAAACCATTGCTGACTACAGTAATTTCAGAGATGGCGACAGACAGTCTTCTTTGGATTTCAGAACACAGGCAGACAGTGCTGACGGAAGCTACAACATGTATAACGCACCAAGAAGAGATTTCTTTGTAGATGCGAATGGTAGAGTTGTTCTTCAGAATGACACTGCTTCCAGAACTTCAGCAATCTCTAACGAGGTGAGAGTCGTAAAAGGTGGATCTTGGCAGGATACAGCATATTGGCTGGATCCGGGACAAAGAAGATTCAAAAATCAACACACTGGATATAAATGGATCGGATTCCGCGTAGCACAGGATGCAAGAGGAGCTGATAAGAACAGAACAAGAAGATAAAAGTCTTTTAAATAACAGAAAATCCTTCCATTCTTTGGAAGGATTTTTTATTTTTGAAACATGAATACAGAAGCGTTTTATCCTTTCGTTCTTCAATGCAATAAAGTCACTATAGACAGCAGAACAGTTGAGAAGAATGACATTTTTTTCGCCTTTTCAAGTGAACGTTTTAATGCGGCTGCCACAGCACAAGAAGCTATAGAAAATGGAGCTTTGGCAGTGATTGTAGAACAAAAGGAATATGAGAATATCGCTAGTAATATTTTCTATGTACCTTCTACTTTATTGTTTTTACAGGAAATTGCAAAATACCACCGAAACCGGTTACAAATTCCTGTAATTGCGTTGACCGGAAGTAACGGAAAAACCACAACCAAGGAACTTATTCACGCTGTGCTTTCTCAGAAATTTAATACCCAATACACTTTCGGTAATCTGAACAATCATATTGGTGTTCCATTGACGCTGTTATCCATAAAACCCGAACACGAAATGGCAGTAATTGAAATGGGTGCGAATCATCAGAAAGAAATAGAATTGCTGTGTGAAATAGCGCAACCAGATGTTGGATACATCACTAATTTCGGAAAAGCCCATTTAGAAGGATTTGGCGGTTTTTCCGGAGTGATCAAAGGGAAATCTGAACTTTATGATTTCCTGAAAGCTGATAATAAAACCATTTTGGTGAATGAAAATGATTCCATTCAGGTTGAAAAAACTGCGGGTTATAATATCAAAATAACCTTTGGAAGCCCAGAATCTGATTATTATTTTGAACATTTTTCTCAAGAACATTCTGTAGGTATCGAATATAAAGGTGAGAAAATATTAAGTAAGCTTACAGGAAATTATAATTTCTCGAATCTCTGTGCAGCAGCTAGCTTAGGTTTGCATTTCGGAGTATCTGTAAGCCGAATTAAGAATGCAGTAGAGCAATATATGCCCACAAATATGCGGTCACAAATCGTGCAAAAAAATGATCAACTTCTGGTGCTGGATACCTATAATGCTAACCCAAGTTCTATGGCAGAAGCGCTGAAAAATTTTCAAAGTTTTGA
>JADMKO010000056.1 GCA_015478785.1 Chryseobacterium sp.
TTGTTTTCAGCATTTCCTTTTACGGAGAGCATTTTCAGTTCCTGATTTTTCATCTTAATGTACTCGAACACAAACCGGCGCAACAACACGATAAACGGAATGGCCAGAAGTACCGCAAAAAAGTACGGAAAAAAAGATGAAGTGAAAAAACTGCTGAAACTGGACATGCTATATTTTGAGAGTGCGAATTTACTTAAAATAAGTGAAAGCTGATCAATGTTGAGGAGTCTTTACCACTTTGTAAATAATTTCTCTTTTGCCATCGCCTAAAGACATTTTTCCCAATTCCTGTTCGGTAAAATTGTTTCTGTAATCTATCTTTTCGATTCTGGTTTCAGATGTGCTGATTCTTTCAGAAAAATCTGCGCCGTACAACCGTTCGAGATCTTTTTCTCCATATTGGTGAAGTTTTTGCAAAGGAGCAATCGCATCAGGATCTTCCAGCGTTTCGTGAATATTGGGATCCAGCAATGATAAAATAAATAAATTACCATCCGGTTTCAACACGCGAAACAACTCATTCAAAGCTTTTTTCTCATCGGGAATATGCCCTAAAACATGCGAACAAATAATAAAATCAAAATAATTGTCCGGAAATTGAATATCAGTAATATCCATTTTCAATGTGGCAAAATTCGGGTTGATGTCCACATCTTTATAATTCGGATTTTTGATTAATTTCTTTTTCAGAATATATTCCGGTGCAAAATGCAAGATGCGAGATGAACCATGGAAGATTTCGGTTTCATTTTTGAGATAAAGGTAGAGAAGCCGGGTGCGTTCCAAAGACCCGCAATTTGGGCAAACAGCATTTTCACGATATTCCAGTCCGTTCCCTTTTCTTAAAAATTTCGAAGAACTTTTTCCGCAACACGGACAGAAATAACGGTTGCCGCGAAGGAATAAGGCTTTTAATTCCATCAGGGTAATATGAAACTGAAGCCGTATTTTTTCAGAAAAAAGAATCCGGTATATTTTTCTGATCATCTCTTTATTTTATTTTTATTAAAAGCCGATTTCAATAGAAAATATAAATATTCTGACCTGATGATTTCTTCTGCCGAAAAATTTTCATGTTCCATTAAAATACGATGATGATGCCTGGAAAAACCGTCGTCTTTAAGTCCGGAAATACCGAAAGATTTTACAATTTCGCCTTCCTGATACATCCATTGGAACAGTTCCTTTTTAATTTTATAATCGCCGTAAGGAAAGCAGAAAAACAAATCATCCACACCCCATTGTTTCAAAAAAGAATTGACGGTTTCTATTTCATTTTTTTGTTCATCAAATGTCAATGTATTGAAGTTCTGATGGCTTTTTCCATGATTTCCAATCGTAAAACCTGCGTTTTTCAGCGTTATAATTTGTTTGGTGGTGAGATAAGGCTGGTGTTCCTTTAAATATTCAGTAAAATCAAGGTTAATCAATTTGGCGATTTCATCCGCTTTTTCAGAATTAATTTTATTCAGATAAGAATGAATAGCTCTGGTTTCACATTCCAGATAACCCGAGATGCGCTGTGCATTCTGTGAAGAATGTTTTAATTCATGATGTAATAAACTGATTTTATGAGAAATAAACATGGATTTATTGTCAACGAAATCAGTATTAATAAAAAATGTGGCATCGAGTTTTTTTTCCTGTAGAATGGGAAATACTACAGAATACATTTCCGCCATGCCATCATCAAAAGAAAGGTGAAAGGATTTCTTTTCCTTTCCCACTTCAGCCATCGAAATATTTTCAAAATGGGAAGTGAAAAAATCCAGATCATCAAGAAATCTATTTTTGCTTCGAAAATATTTTAATTCCGAGAAATGAGGCAAAGGATGATCTGACACGGTATGATAAAAAGGTAAAACCTGTAGCTTTTTTGTCCAACGCCAATAGAAGTCCAAAGGAAAAATTCCGGAAAAAGTTTTAATAATATGATTTAATTTTGAAGGCAACATTTACACTTTTATAATTTTCCTGAACAGTTGTAATTTAGAATTTTCTATTCGATGATAAGGATGAGCTTTTGCGCCAAAACTCTCGTAAAAATCCGCGATTCCGGGAACGGTTGATCCTTCAAAATCCAACATTAAATCCTGATTAGCATGATTCTGAAGAAAGTGGTCAATCAAAAAACTGTTGGCACCGCGGTGTTCCGGCTTTTCATTTCTGGTAGAAAAAAGCAGAATCATCCTCTTTTTGCTGTGAGCAAAGAAAACAGATGAAACTGTTTCTACACCATCTAAAAGCTGATAATAAGTAAATTGTTTTCTGGAAATAATTTCGTTCAACAGATTACTGAACCATGGCTGTTCATAATGTGATGTAAAATAAGGATATTTATTTGACAGTTCCTGAATAAGAAGTGGAAGCTGAAGTTCAGAAGAAATTCTCAGTGATCTTCTTTTCATACTATTTATATCGCTTTTTCTACCCTTGCGATAGCGTTTTCGCAACTGCTCGTAGGAATCATTCAAAGGTAAAAGATGGTTTTTTTTCACCTTTGTGTCAGCAAAATTCAAATCTGCATTTTCTTCATTCAGCTGATAAAAATAAACCGGAAGCTGCCCGAATTTCTCAGAAAACTGTTGGAGTTTATTTTTGTCAAAATTCGGGTGATGAAACACGCCTAATTGCTGGCAATAAATAGGCTGATAAATTATTTTCAGTCCAAATTTTCTAAGATAAGGCAGCGGCATTACGGCTTCGTAATCGTTATAAACCAGACAATCCCATTTTGAATCTGTATGTGCATCTAAATACCAATCATCTGCATACACCCGATAATTCACGGCATTTTGTAAGCAATTTCTGTATTTTTCGCGGTCAATATCTTGGTGTAAAACTTTTTTTATCATAGCAGCCCTTCATCAGCAAAACTGTAATAACTGGTCTGATTCAGGATCAGATGATCGAGCAATTTGATGTTGAGAAAATTCCCTCCTTCGGCAATCTGTTTGGTAATCCTGATATCCTCTTGGCTGGGTTTCAAATTTCCGGAAGGATGATTGTGTGCAACAAAAACAGCAGTAGCAAAATGTTCCAGCGCAGTTTTAAACAAAATACGAACATCCACAATCGAACTGCTGATTCCGCCGGTGGTGAGTTGTGAAAAATGCAGAATACGATTGTTCTGATTCACAAAAACAGCCCAGAATTCCTCTGTTTGCAAGTCCCCGAGATAGGGTTTCAGAAACTCAAAAACATCTTTACTGCAGGTAATTTTTTTTCTTTCGGGAACTTCCTGTGCAGCTCTTCGCCTTCCGATTTCCAAAGCTGATGCAATTGAAATCGCTTTCGCTTCACCTACTCCGTTGAATTTCATCAGGTCTTTTACAGAAAGTTTGCTGAGCTGATGCCAGTTGTTTTCCACAGCATTTAAAATTCTTCGTGCCAAATCCACCGCACTTTCTTGCCGGTTTCCGCTTCCCATGATGATGGCCAAAAGTTCGGCATCCGAAAGCGCATTTTTTCCTTTCATCAGGAATTTTTCTCTCGGCCGGTCGTCTTCTGCAAGGAATTTTATGGACATGGTTACTTGGGTTTAAGAAAATTAAATGATCATTCCGTCTTTCATCACCAGTTTTCTGTCGGTAATTTCTGCGAGGTTCGGGTTGTGGGTCACGATCACGAAAGTCTGGTTGTATTTGTCCCGCAAATCAAAGAAAAGCCGGTGCAAATCGTCCGCATTTTTAGAGTCGAGGTTTCCTGTCGGTTCATCGGCATAAATAATTTTCGGTTCGTTGATGAGTGCACGTGCTACTGCAGCTCTCTGAGCTTCACCGCCGGACATTTCGTTGGGTTTGTGATGAATACGGTCTGCGATGTTCAGGTCTTCGAACAGACGATATGCTTTTTCCAGACTTTCTTTTTCATTTTTTCCTGCAATTCTGGTGGGCAACAACACGTTTTCGAGTGCGGAAAATTCCGGCAGAAGCTGATGATACTGAAAAACAAAACCGATGTTCTGGTTTCTGAATCTGGACAACTGGCGATCGTTCATATTGACGAAAGACTGGCCGTCCAGCGCGATTTCGGTGTCGAAATGTTTCGGTTGTGTAGGCATATCCAGTGTTCCTAAAATCTGCAAAAGCGTCGATTTTCCGGCACCAGACTCTCCGACGATAGACACCACTTCGCCTTCTTTGATGTGGAGGTCTACCCCTTTCAGCACTTCCAGATCGCCGTATGATTTATGAATTTTTTTTGCTCTGATCATAGCTTCAAAAATAAGGAATTAAACGGAAATAAGATTAAATGAAAATGTAAAGCGTTTCAGTTTTAATTGATATCATTACTTTTTCTTATATTTGAATGTGATGATTCATAAAAATAGATACCTATAATATAAATTTACATGTATCTAACTCTTCTATATTTTCTCGCAAGCGGCATGATATTTTATTTTGCGTAGGAGTAAAATGCTTTCATGGAGAAAGTCCTTCAGATTGAAACGGATTTAATATAATACTGGGCCACTTTTACCCCTTCAGGTCAAAAAAACGAAACACTAAATTTATCATAAAATTCATTGAGAGTCAGGGTGTTTTGTTCTCCGGTTTCCATATTCTTCATAGAGATCTTTCCTTCCTTAATTTCCTGTTCTCCATAAAAAATGATGTAAGGAATCCCCTTTTTCTCTGCGTAAGCAAATTGTCTTTTAAGTTTCGCGTTGTCAGGATAAAGCTCACATGAAATGTTTTTATTCCTCAACTTAGCCATTACTTTTATGGCTTCTGCAGTCTCTTTTTCACCATAATTTGTAAAAAGAAACCGTACTTTAGAAACGGTATTTTCAGGGAATAAATGTAACTCTTCCATCACGAGATAAATACGGTCCAAACCAAAAGAAATTCCAATCCCAGGAATGTTTTTCACTCCAAAAACCTCGGTGAGATTATCATACCTTCCGCCGCCGCCAACAGAACCCATCTCAACCTGCTGAGCTTTCACTTCGAAAATTGCTCCGGTGTAATAATCCAGTCCGCGGGCCAGCGTAATATCAAATACAAGTTGGTCTGCAATTCCCAGATTTTTACATTGTTGAATCACAAATTCCAATTCTTCTACCCCTTCAATTCCGGTTTCTATTCCTTCAAAATGCTTCTTCAGCAGTTGCAGAGTTTCTTCTGAAGAGCGGTTAGCATCAAAAAGAAAAGAAACTTTTTC
>JADMKO010000057.1 GCA_015478785.1 Chryseobacterium sp.
TTAATCCGTGAGCCCAACCTTTGTAATCTTTGATATCCAGCGAAAATAATTTTGTGTAATATCTTCTCTGTGTCAGAAAAAGAGAATGATCTTCATAGGATTTTTTGGGATCATCATACACTCGGAAACATTCATTGGGCGCATCATCATTGTGACGCATGGTTTTTCCGGTCCATTCTTCCTTGCATTTTATTCCGAAATGATTGTTGCCTTCTTTGGCTAACCGGCTTTGTCCGCCGCCTGTTTCCAATAATCCCTGAGCCAGTTTGATGGAAGCGGGAATGTTGTATTTTTCCATTTCTTCTACAGCATATGCTGCGAAATTCTGGATATACTGTTCATCTGTTTTCCAGGTCTGAGCCTGAATTAAGTTTAAAATTAAAAAACTTGCAACTACCAGTAGTTTTCTCATTATTTTTAATTTCTGAAGTTAATCTGTGTTTTGTTTTGCTGTTTCAGGCGTTCATTAGCTCCTGCTATTCCCTGCAATCCACCGGTATGAAAGACTAAAACGGAACTGTGTTCAGGAAAATATCCTTCATCTATTTGTTCCATAATCTTTTTCATCATCTTTCCTGTGTACACCGGATCCAGCGGAATTCCAAATTTCTGAAAAAAACTGTTTATAAAACGGATATTTTCTTCAGTTATTTTACCGTAGCCTCCATCGTGTGCTTCCAGAAAAGTAACGTTTCTTTTTCCTGAGAGTTGAAACACTTTTTCTTCTACGGATGCATCCTGAACTACCTGATAACCAATCACCTGCTGATGAGTTTCACAAAATTTTGACAACCCTGCAACGGTGCCTCCTGTACCCACAGCGGTGCAAAGATAATCAAATTCCTGAGTTTCATTATTCAGCATATGGCGAACGCCTTCCACGGCATGGTCATTGGTGCCGCCTTCAGGAATGATAAGGGCTTCGGGAAATTTTTCTTTTAAATCTAATGAAATATTTTCCTTATTTCTGTATTCTTCCCTGGTAACAAATAGGTACTCCATTCCGTATTCGGATGCCTGTTTTAGTGTAGGATTTTCTTGATATTTTAAACTGAGTTCTTCACCGCGGATAATCCCCAAAGTTGAAATGTGCAACATTTTTCCCACGGCAGCTACGGCGGCTATATGATTGGAATAAGCACCACCAAAAGTGATAAATTTCGGATGATTCGGTTGTTTATTCAGATAATTATTGACGTTATAAAACAGTTTCCAATACTTGTTTCCGGAGATTTCCGGATGAATCAGATCTTCTCTTTTGATGTAAAGCCGAATATTTTTCTCCAGAGGAATCCGCGTAATGGGCAAAGGAACAGCTGGGAATTCAAGCCTACTCATCACTGTTGTTTCTATATTTTAAAAAATTCCAAAACGCTCTGCTTTCCAGATAACTCAAATCAGTTTCTTTGGCAAAAGCTTCTCTTTCAAAGGAAATGGAACGGTAGGCTTTCATCTTGTCATTGTATTTCAGAAACCAATAATAGTATTCCACGATATACCAAAGATAAAAAAATATCACCAGCATTTCCAACTGTTGCCGCAGATGAATTTTCTCATGATTGATGAGAGCAGAATTCTCCATGTCCGATTTATTTCTGAGCAAAATAAAAGGGAATAAAGTAATCCCGTGAATTTTTGTATTTTTGAGCAATCCGCTGAACACAATAATCATTCAGCAAAAATAGTTTTTTCATCATCAACATTTTAACTAATGATTCAGAAAAACATCAAAGAAAAAGAAGATTTTTATTATAATGAACAAGGATATAAAGTTTTTACAGAACAATATCACTTGAAGCGAGGCTATTGCTGCAAAAGCGGATGCAAACATTGTCCCTATGGTTACGACAAGAAAACAGATACATTTAGAAAACCCACTAAAAATCAATAAAAAAATGAAAAAATATCTTTATGCACTGATGGCTTCTGCAGTACTGGGAGTCACTGCATGTTCACCGTTTCAGGTACGTTCAGATTATGCTGAAACTGCCACTTTCAGTAATTATAAAACCTATAAACTTCGGATCGACGATCTGAAACTGAATGATCTGGATAAGGACAGAGTACTGAATGAAGTATCAAAACAATTGCAAACCAAAGGGCTTTCTGTCGCTGAAAATCCTGATCTGATTGTTAATGTAAAGGCGAATCATAAGAAAATCACAGACGTTCAGAACCGAACTCCGTATGGAATGTATGGTTGGGGCGGCCCTTTCGGATGGGGAGTCGGGATGAGCAGAACCTGGACTTCGCAGCATAATGAAGGTGCTTTAATTATTGACCTTATCGATTCCAAAACGCAGAAATTGGTTTGGCAAGGCATCGGAAGCGGAATTTCCGTAGATGCACCGAAAACCAAACAAAAACAGATTCCCCAAATTGTGGAAGAAATAATGGCCAATTATCCTCCTAAAAAATAAGGAAGAAAACGAAAAAATAAATCAGGCTGCCCTAAGTGAGCAGCCTGATTTTGTTATAAGTATGGTCTGTTTATTGTCCGCTAAGTTCTCTGATTCTTTCCTGCATCAGCTCAGGATCTGTGAGTGCTTCCATTCCAAACATGGAGAGGAAGATGATCATCATCAGAAGATAAAGAATACTCATGATGAGACTGATGAGTGACAGGATTTTTCCCGCTTTCAGGTTTCCGTAGTCGGAATACATTTCCGGATTCTGACGGTACAGTTTTTCATCTTTTCCGGCGAGATAAAGACCCACAATGGCCAATATCAAACCTACAACACCATAGGTGCAAAGACAGCCCACAAATGCTGTAATTCCCAAGATGAGTACGGCAGTTGCATTAGGTAGTTTTTGTTGATTCATAATAGTTCATTTTAAAATAGTTTGAAAAAGTTATTTCTAAAAAAATACGACCCTACCATTAGAATAGCGTTGATGAGTCCCAAGACAACCAGGAAAGAAGAATAATTTCTTTTTCTGTCCATCAGGCTCAGCACCACGAATCCTAAAAGAAGAATCAGGGTGTACACCGCAGGAAAAAGCCGAAATGCTTCCCCGAACTTCCCATCCAACACCAGCAGAAAAGCCCGTTGTGTTCCGCATCCGAAACACTCCAGCCCAAACAGCTTTTTGTTCATGCACTGCAGCATATAGTCTTCAGCAGCCATCGGTTTCCTTTTTTTCAATTCAATAATACGATAATTTCGGGAATCTGAAAACTATTTCTTTGCCCGTTCATACTGTTTTGGGAAGAAGCATTCTGCTCCGGTTTCCAAAGCTCCTTTAATAGCGAGATACGGGTTTCTGAGAATTTCCCGCGCCACAAAAATAAGATCGGCATCACCTTTTTGTAAAATTTCTTCAGCCTGTTTTACTTCGGTAATTAAACCAACGGCTCCAGTCGCAATGTCTGCTTCCTTGCGGATTTTCGCAGCAAAGGGAACCTGATATCCGTCAAAAACCGAAATTCGGGCTCCATGAATATTTCCTCCACTGGACACATCCACCAGATCGACTTTTTTTTCTTTCAGCAATTGGGCCAGCTTCACACTATCGTCCAGATCCCAGCCATTTTCGGCATATTCCGTTGCAGAAATTCGGACAAACAAAGGATGATTATCATCCAAAACTTCATTCACAGCCTCTACAATTTCCAGCAAAAAACGGCATCTGTTTGCAAAACTTCCACCATATTCATCGGTTCGGTTATTGGACAAAGGCGATAAAAACTGATGCAACAAATATCCGTGAGCTGCGTGAATTTCAATCACATCAAAACCTGCGTTTACTGCTCTTTGCGCAGCTTCTTTAAATTTCTGAACCAGAGTATTAATTTCTTCGACAGAAAGTTCATGTGGAATCCGTTCGCCTTCCATATATGGTAAGGGCGAAGGCGCGAGGGTTTGCCAGCCTTCTTCCAGAGAAATCTGTTTTCCATTCCAGGTAGAAGCTTTCCGTCCAGCGTGGGCCAACTGAATTCCGATTTTACTTTCTGAATTCTGGTGTACAAAATCTACAATTCTCTTGAAACTTTCGGCCTGTTCATCATTCCAGATTCCGGTGCAACCGTTGGTAATCCGGCCTTCCGGAACTACGCCCGTTGCTTCTGCAATTAAAAGTCCGGTGCCACCCTGAGCGCGGCTTCCGTAGTGCACCAAATGGAAATCGTTGGGCATTCCTTCGATGGCAGAATACATGCACATCGGCGACATGACCCAGCGGTTTTTGAGTTCGATATTTCTAAATTTTATCGGTGAATACAACATTTTTAATACGTTTAAAATGATAACAAAGGTACGAAACCTGTGTGCATAAAAAAGAGGCTCCTTTTCAGAAACCTCTTGCTCTACAATTTAATTTATTAAGCCGGAATCGGATTCATTTCCCGCTCCCAGAATCTGTGAAGCATCATCGCTCCCACAAAATCTTCCAGATTGCCGTCGGTAATCACGCCGTCTTCGGGAACTTTCAGAGTGGGAATGGCTTTTTTCAGAACCTCCACACCGTTTTCATCTGCACCAATGGGTTTGCAATGTTTGTAGGCTTCTGCGAGAAAATGTATTGCGCCATGATGTTCCATGAGCGTTTTCGCACTGTCGCCGCCGGGAACATACACTGCATCAAACATCACAGAAGATGCTGTCAGCAAACTATCATCCACAGGATATTGATCTCCGGAACGTGAGGTGACAAATCCATGTCGCGGACCGATCATTTGCACCATGGCATCCTGTTCGCAAAGATATTTTTGAAGTCGGGTGTATGCTTCATCATTCACGCCATCTGCTACCAAAACTGCAATTCTTCTCGCTTTGATATTGTCGGGAAGTTTATTGGCCATGCTTACAGACGGTGCTTCGCTGATGGGAAGTTCCACTTTCAGCGAGTGATGTTCGTCAGGATTTCCATCTGCAGGAATACTTCCGGTAATCGGTTGTGGCAGTTTTTCCGGTACCAAACCAAGTTGATCGCCTACTCTTTTGGCCAGTTCTTCATCAATTTCCAAAAGCATATCTACCATTCTCTGTCGTATCGGAACTCGTTTTACTTTCCCTAATTCAAAGGCAAATGCATTCTGAATATGGCGTTTTTCGTGCACGCTCATGCTGTTGTAAAACAATGTGGGCTGGCTAAAATGATCAAAGAAACTCTTGCTTCTTTTGCGGATTTTATTTCCATCTACCCTTTCT
>JADMKO010000058.1 GCA_015478785.1 Chryseobacterium sp.
GTTTCAGGGCGCCTTCTAAAGCTGAAGGATAATTATATCCTCGCCCAAGATACAGAAAATTCTGAGCATTGATGAAATCTTTTGAAATTTCTTTTACTTTATCGTGTGTAGATTCCAGAACTTCTTCTATTTTTTTCGGAATAGCGTCCAGTTCAGTAATCAGCTCCATGAATTTTACATTGCTGAGCGTGCCGTTGTGTTTTCCAAGTTTGATGGCAATCAAAGAAAGAATAGTAAGCTGGGCAGTAAACGCTTTGGTGGAAGCTACTCCGATTTCCGGACCTGCATGGGTATAGGAACCTGCATCCGTAATTCTGGCGATAGAGGAATCTACAACATTACAAATTCCGTAAATGAAAGCACCCTTTTCTTTGGCCAATTTCAAAGCCGCCATCGTATCGGCGGTTTCTCCAGATTGTGAAATAGCAATTACAACATCCTTTTCAGTAATAATCGGATTACGATACCTGAATTCAGAAGCGTACTCTACTTCCACGGGAATCCGGGCAAATTCTTCAATAAGATATTCTCCGATGAGTCCGGCATGCCAAGAAGTACCGCAAGCGATGATGATGATTCTGCCAGCATTGCTGAATTTCTCCAGATGATCCCAGATTCCGGCCATCTTGATGATTCCTTCATCTACTAAAAGCCTTCCTCTCATGGTATCCTGAATCGATTTAGGCTGCTCGAAGATTTCCTTCAGCATAAAATGCTCATACCCTCCTTTTTCAATTTGCTCAAGATTAAGTTTCAGTTCCTGAACGGCAGGTTCTATTTTTGAATTATCAGTGATGGATCTTATATCAACACCATTTTCTAACGAAATCGTTGCCATGTGTCCTTCTTCAAGGTAAATGGCATCTCTTGTAAATTCGACGAATGGCGATGCATCTGAAGCGATGAAATACTCATTTTCACCCAAACCTATAGCTAGTGGAGAACCTAGTCTTCCTACTACCAAAACGCCGGGGAAATCTTCGTGCATCACAGTGATAGCGTAGGCTCCGTAGACTTCATTCAACGCATAACGTACAGCGGTAGGAAATTCGAGCTCAGGCTGGGTGTCCATGAAATATTGAATCAGATTGACCAAAATTTCAGTATCTGTTTCCGACTTGAAAGTAAATCCATTGCCAGTGAGCATGGTTTTGATGGTATCATAATTTTCAATAATACCGTTGTGTACCAGTGCTATTTTGTTATTGTTGGAAAGATGCGGATGCGAATTTCTATCACTTGGCACGCCATGGGTAGCCCATCGTGTGTGTCCCATTCCTACATGAGCTTTTCCTTTCAGATGTTCTGATACTGCAACCAGATCATCCACTTTTCCTTTTGTTTTCGCCACAGCAAGGGTATCCTCATTACTCTCCAGCACAATGCCGGCACTGTCATACCCTCTATACTCAAGCCTCCTGAGGCCGTTAATTACTACAGAATACGCATCCTGAAAGCCTGTATATCCTACAATTCCACACATAGTTATTGTTTTTTTTATTTAGTTCCGTATATAACTTTTAATTGAATCTTTTTAGTATTCCCAGGATCTGTTCCTACTAACACAACCCGGTTTGGAGTATAAGACCTGCTGTCAAACCGATAGCCATAATATTTACCTGTATTGGGATCTACCCTGAATTCTCCAGCATGAATTATAAAATCTTTGTTAGGTGCTTCGGACTCTATAATTTCTTTTAAAGTCTGCGTAACAGTGAAATCGTAATAGCCGGGATTTTTATCCAGATCAAAAGCCTTTACCAAACTGAACTGAGGAAGCTGGGCAAAAGAAGCGAGTTCCGGAAGAAAATCGGTTCCTCCTTTTTGGAGAAACACGAAAGATGTAGGTTTCTGAAACTTATTGTTCCAAGCAACTTCATCAGTATACATTCTGATTTTGGCACCCATAATGCCAATTTTATCATTTTTGAATTTATCTTTTAACGTTGCAATTACTGAAGCCGGAATGGAAATACCTGCACTTGGGCCTCCCATTCCCTGTAAATACAATTTAGAATCGCCCGTTACTGTATTGCTGGAAGAAGCCGGAGGAATGGTAGCCACAGGAGTATCAATTCTATTGTAGGTATACAATCCGATGTGTGCATTCGGTGCGCCCATGGTAAATTTGAATGAACTCTGCGGACGGGTAACCGTTCCGTTTTCGGTTTTATCAGATTTATAATACATGATAATTTCCGCAGATTCAGGAGTGAATCTAAACAAATACCCATCATTTTCGTCCACGGAAAGTCTCACTCCTCTGAAATAGCGAATGAAACTGGCCGCGTCTTTCAAGTCTGCCGATCCTTGTTTGGCAATAATTTTAGTCTGAAAAAACGTTGGATTCATGGGAATTCTAAGGCTGGCTTCATGGCTCCAGATAGTGCTGTTATCAGCATCTTTAGTAATAGAAGTGGAATACACTTTTCCATCGAAGAGTTTGTGGCCTATTTCTGAACCATAATTCACGGTTTTATTAGAATATGAAATATCAGAACCTGCTGCTAAAAAATCTGTTACTTCGTGCACTCTGATATTGAAATTGGTATTGCCGTTTATTTTGGTTTTTCCATATTTATAAACCGGATAAGAGTTCACTATTTTTTTTGCAGCGATGTTGCCATCGGGATGAATATAATTTTCATCGGTGCTTGTCGTTACTGAATCTGAAGCATACAAAGGTTTAATAACCATCACAACAGAATCTACCACTGCATTGTCCCCAAAAACGGGATCGAAAAGTGAAGGGCGAAGTTGTGACACAAACGCCGTTTTCTGCATTCCGAAAATCCCTTCTGAAAACGCACCCAGAGTGGCCAATGGAATCTCCTGTGCATCACTCCTCACGGTATCATTATTATTAATATTATAAGCGATAAGATCATACTGCACTTCCGTTCCGTCTGCGCCGTCAAAAAACTGTTCACCTAACGCATCAGCTTCGGGTTCACAATTATATAAAAAAACACTTCCGAAAACAATTACAGAAGCGATTTGAAAAATATTTTTTATATTTTTAATCATCAATTCAAATTTAGTATAATTTTTTTATAGAATTTTCATCCAGATATTCGGATTTTTGAGCAGTCGTATTTTCAAAAGCTTTATTCAGTTCGCCTTCCAGAAACTCATCCCCTTTCACAACTACGTCTGCATAGCTCATGCTTTCTATTACCACATTCTGAAAATCTAGCGATTCAACAGCGTTGAAATTACTGATTTTATCGAACTTTAATTTTTCTTTTATGTCATCTTCCAAAAGTAAATTTTCCTCGTTATACAGGGACATTACAATTTTGGTGTCCTTAAAATAATAGTCGCTTTTATAATAATTTTTAAGATAAATCGGAATGAGCGACGACATCCATCCGTTCAGGTGAATCACATCCGGAACCCAATTTAGCTTCTTTATGGTTTCGATTACCCCTCTTGCGAAGAAGATTGCTCTTTCCCCATTATCATCATAAGTATTCCCTTCTTCATCTTTATAAAAAGATCTTCTTTTGAAATACTCTTCATTGTCGATAAAATAAACCTGTAGACGCTCTCCTGGAAGTGAAGCTACTTTAATGATAAGAGGCTGATCCAGATCATTGATAATAATATTCATTCCGGACAGCCGTATAACTTCATGCAGCTGGAACCTTCTCTCGCTAATAGAGCCGAAACGAGGCATAAATACTCTCACATCATTGCCCTCACTATGCATTTGAAGTGCCATTTTGCTCACCATCGATGCAAGATTACTCTCTTCCTGATAAGGGTATAATTCGGTAGTAATGTACAATATTTTCTGATTCTGCATATGTTCTTTCTTATCGGTCTTTTAGTGTATAGACCCATTAAGTTGCAAAAATACAAAATTTTAATGTATTTAATTCTAATTAACATATTTTAATAGTAGATACTATGCATACAGAACAAATAAAAAACAAAAAAAGAAATCTACGACGTACTGAATATTTTTATAATTTTACCCACTTTAATCGTACATCATGCAGATTATAAAAAGCCGGGACGAATTGAAAAGATTCATTCTACAGCATAAGAAATCCAAAAATACAATAGGATTTGCACCAACGATGGGAGCCCTTCATCCCGGACATGTTTCACTTTATGAAGTGGCCCGAACAGAGAACGATGTGGTAGTGTCCTCCATTTTTGTCAATCCCACACAATTTAATAATCCGGATGACCTGGAAAAGTATCCACGAACTTTGGAAAACGATCTTCGGACACTCGAAATCTCCGGATTTGTAGACGCGGTTTATCTTCCAGAAATAAAGGATTTGTATCCAAACGGTGCAGTAAGCCGCCAATACAATTTTGAGGGCATTGAAATGGAAATGGAAGGCGCTTCACGCCCTGGTCATTTTGATGGTGTAGGTACGGTAGTAGAAGAGCTTTTTCGACAGGTGCAACCAGATAATGCCTACTTTGGAGAGAAAGATTTCCAGCAGTTAGCCATCATTAAAAAATTAACAGAAATCACCCAGCTTTCCGTGAAGATCCATGGCGTACCTACAGCCAGAGAAACGGATGGGGTTGCTATGAGTTCCAGAAATAAAAGACTGACAGAACACGGGCGAAAAACCGCTGAAATTATTCCCGATACTTTACATAAGGTTCAACAATGGTTTGGAAAGCTCAGCATTCCGGAAATCAATCAAAAAGTGAAAGAAATATTTGAAAACAAGCCGGAGATCAAGATGGAATACTTCACCATTGCTGATGAACATACACTCAGAAAAGCTGAATTTATACAAAAAGATCAGCAGTACAGAGCGTTTCTTGTAGTGGTGATAGACGATGTGAGATTAATTGACAATATGCAATTAAGCCATAACATATAAAATATCAAAAGCCCTCCTGACGGAAGGCTTTTGAACACCAAATCACAAAATATTAATATGAAAAAAATTTACTTTTCAGCAAATTCGTGACCTGGCTGGGGCTCGAACCCAGGACCCATACATTAAAAGTGTATTGCTCTACCAGCTGAGCTACCAGGTC
>JADMKO010000059.1 GCA_015478785.1 Chryseobacterium sp.
GGCTTCCGGAAAGCTTCAAAGGATACAGAATCGTTCAGATTTCAGATATTCACAGCGGAAGTTTCAAGAATCCTGAAAAACTGTACCCGGCCATAGATTTGATTAATGAACAAAATCCGGATCTGGTTCTGGCTACGGGCGACACCGTCAATAATTATGCTGAAGAATTTATTCCTTTTATTCCGCTTCTTTCCAAAATACAATCGAAAGACGGCAAATTTTCAGTGTTGGGGAATCATGATTACGGACATTATGCAGAATGGCATTCCAAGGCAACCAAAGACCGGAATGTTCCCGAGTTGATTCGTTTGAAAAATAAAGCCGGTTTTGAAACTCTGCGAAATGAACACCGGATTATTGAAAGAAATGGCGAAAAACTGTACCTGATTGGCGTGGAAAATTGGGGTTTGAAACCATTTCCACAATATGGCGATCTGGACCAAGCGACAAAGGGAATTCCACCGGAAGCCGCAAAAATCTTGATGAGCCACGATCCTTCTCACTTTGATGAAAAAGTAAAAGACCATCCGTCCAATATTCAACTTACCGTCTCCGGGCATACCCACGGAATGCAGTTTGGCCTCGATTTAAAAAATATAAAATGGAGCCCTGTGCAATACCGTTACAAAAAATGGGCAGACCTGTACGAAAGCGCAGGCAAATTCCTGTATGTGAATCGCGGTTTCGGCGTTATCGGCTATCCCGGAAGAGTGGGAATATTACCCGAAATTACAGTTTTTGAACTGAGCTAATAATAAAATTTGACAAAAACAGAGCCGGTTTCAGGGAAGCCGGCTCATTTAAAACTCAGGGTAAAATAAAAATAACCCAAAACTCTATACCATGCCCTTTCCGAGTTTTATTTTCAAATTATCAATCATGTCTTTCGCCATTTCAGGCAATCCAAACTCATAGTTCAGTCCCCAATCCCGCTTCGCAACGGAATCGTCGATAGAAGCGGGCCACGAATCGGCAATTGCCTGACGGAAATCCGGTTTGTAATCTATAGTGAAACCTGGAATTTCTTTCTTAATCTCAGCGGCCAATTCTGCAGGTGTAAAAGACATTCCCCCCAAATTGTAAGAGGTACGAACCGTAATATTTTCTTTCGGAGCTTCCATTAATTGTAACGTGGCATTGATCGCATCTTCCATGTACAACATCGGCATCGCCGTATTTTCATTGATGAAACTTGTGTAACTTCCTTTCTCTACAGCATCATAAAATATTTCTACGGCATAATCAGTCGTTCCGCCACCAGCGGGCGTTTTCCAGGAAATGAGGCCGGGATAACGGATACTTCTTACATCGACACCATATTTTTCAAAATAATATTCGCACCATTTTTCACCCGCGAGTTTTGAAATTCCATATACCGTGGAAGGATTCAAAACCACCTCCTGCGCCACATTTTCTTTGGGAATTCCTTTCCCAAAAACAGCGATGGAACTGGGCCAGAATATTTTGTTAATGAGGCCTTCTTTGGCCATTTCACAAAAATTAATCAAGGGTTCCACATTCAGTTTCCATGCAAAAAGCGCCTGCTTTTCGGAAGTTCCGGAAAGCAAAGAAGCCAAATGATACACCGTAGTAATATGATAATCCTGAATCACCTGCCGCACCAACTGGGTATTGGTGACGTCCATCCGTTCATAATATTTTGCATTGGTGGTTGTGCTATCCCAACGATCCAGTCCGGAAGCTACTACATTTTCTTCTCCGTGAATTTCAATCAGTCTGTTGGTAAGTTCGGTGCCGATCTGTCCCAAAGCACCGGTAATAAGTATTTTTTCCGTGGAAGATTCCATGATCATATTTTGATTTTATACAAATTTAAAGATTTAATCCTATTCCTGACACAGTTTTTATTCCTAAAAAAAGAATAATTGATCAGTATTTTTTTTAACTAATAATGCCTTAAATGATTACTTTCAGACTGGCGGGCATTATTTTGATGTTGACCGGCGAAGGAATCGCGTGATATTCACCGTCCAAATGCCAGTCTTCCGTATCTGCGTTCACGCTCATCTCCGAAGTGGAAACAAACGAAACATAACGGTCTTCTTTCAGGCGTTTTGTAAACATCCGGTACGCAAACAGCAACCCGTAAGTAAATGGGAACTTTTTCACCAAAACTGCTTCTGCCAGACCATCCGTTTTGTCGGCGTTTGGAGCAATGTACGCGTGATTTCCAAACTGGCGTGTGTTGGCGACATTCAACATCAGATAATGGCCGTTATATTTCGTAAACTGCTCTTCAGGAAATGATAAATGAACCGGTTGATACCGAAAAAAAACAGCAAGACTGACTTTAATATAATTTAAAAAACCCCGCGTTGTCTTTTCAAATTCCTTCACTACTTTGCTGTCAAACCCCACTCCTGAAACATTAATGGATAAGCGCCCGTTTACCGTCAATGTATCTATTTCCTGAAATTTATTCTTCTTAATTTTTGCAAGAAGCTGATCCAGGTTTTTTTCAAAATTCGTTTCGTTGGCAAAGCCATTTCCTGAACCTGCGGGATAAATTGCGAGCTTTTTATCGGTATGAATCAGATGTTGAGCAACGGACGAAATGGTGCCGTCACCACCTACTGCCACAAAAATTTCTACCGAATCGAAATGTTCTTTAATAAAACGGTCGGTTCCTTCAATAGATTCGGAAATATAATAGATAGGATGATCTGTTTTCTCCTGAAGTTCATTCAGGAAAGGCTGGTAATTTTTTTTGGCCGAATGTGGATTGATGATAAAAGCAACGTGCTGCATATTTTAACTAAAGTTTCTTACTTATGGAATCTGCATTCTCTTTTTAAATTCAGGCGTCAAGGCAGTTGAAAGTTCTTTAAAAGGAATGGTAACGTGAATAATACCTGAGGAATACGGCGCAATTTCGTACTGTCCGTAAACGAAAGTAATTGAATCTGAATTGAAATAAAAATTACGGTTGAACGAAACAGCATTGGGTTCAAAAAACTCCGCTTTCCGTTCTCCGGCATGCTTTAAAAGCAATGTATTCCAAGCTACCTGCGAAGGATTCAAAATATCTGAAAGTTCTACATATTTCTGATCCTTAACATCTGCGGTTTTATAAATTTCGTAGGCATAACCGTGAGCGCCTCCGGTATATCCATATCCCGTATAACGCAGAGTGAGGTAGTAGTTTTGGTCAGAAAAAATTTCCATGATGGAATGTCGATCCCAGGTTTGGGGGAATTCCGGCATATAGGATTTGCTTTCTTTTTGCATCTCATCCATATATTCCTGCATATCGCGCTGTAATGCAGCTTGCACTTCTTCCCGTGAATAGGATGTCAACGTTTTACTTTTCGGAAAAACATCTTTATAAAGACTGTCCAACACTGCTTTTTCCATCCCGGTGAATACCAAAACTTTTTGACGATATGCAGCAGTCAGGGTATTGGAAATTGTCAGCGTGTCTCCTACGCTCAGGGAATCCATAGACATCACTTTTGCGACCGGAATGGTATCTGTATCCTGCAATATTTGATTGTTGTCCCCCTTTTTCTGATTACAGGACACCAGAAGATACGCCAGAAATAAAAGACTGAGATGTTTCATTTTTATCAATTTTGAATTGGCTGAATATACAAAAAGCCGTCCATTTTGACGGCTTTTATTTAGAGTTCAATGTTTTTACACATCAATTCTTGCGTAGCGGGCATTCTTCTCGATAAAATCTCTTCTTGGCGGAACCTCATCTCCCATCAGCATCGAAAATACATTATCTGCATCTGCCAGGCTTTCGATGGTTACCTGCTTCAACGTTCTATTGTCCGGATTCAGGGTGGTTTCCCAAAGCTGTTCTGCATTCATTTCCCCAAGACCTTTGTACCGCTGAACTTCTACTCCTTTGCCGTCGGAAGACATTTCCAGCGTTTTTTCTTCCCTTTCTTTTTCGTTCCAGGCATATATCTTTTTGTTTCCTTTTTTCAAAAGATAAAGCGGCGGAGAAGCAATATAAATGTATCCCTGTTCGATGAGTTCTTTCATATATCTGAAAAAGAAAGTAAGAATCAATGTAGAAATGTGGGAACCGTCGATATCAGCATCCGTCATGATGACTACTTTATGATATCTTAGTTTGCTTATATTCAGAGCCTTGCTGTCTTCTTCTGTTCCTACAGAAACGCCGAGTGCCGTATAAATATTTTTAATTTCTTCGTTCTCGTAAACTTTATGAAGCATGGATTTCTCAACATTCAGAATTTTTCCTCTCAAAGGAAGAATCGCCTGAAAATGACGGTCGCGGCCTTGTTTTGCCGTTCCACCTGCGGAATCACCCTCCACGAGGAATAATTCAGAAATCGAAGGATCTTTGGAAGAACAGTCAGCCAGTTTTCCCGGAAGTCCGGCACCGCCCATCGGCGATTTGCGCTGTACCATTTCTCTCGCTTTTTTGGCGGCTTGTCGGGCTTTAGCAGCTAATACTACTTTTTGAACGATGATCTTGGCTTCATTAGGATTTTCTTCCAGGAAGTTGGTCAGCATTTCGCCTACGATCTTATCCACTGCCCCCGAAACTTCAGAGTTTCCGAGTTTTGTTTTGGTTTGTCCCTCAAACTGAGGTTCCATTACTTTTACGGAAATTACAGCCGTCAATCCTTCGCGGAAATCGTCACCCGTAACTTCTACTTTTTCTTTGGCAGGAAGTCCCAGTTCATCGGCGAATTTCTTTAAAGTTCTCGTTAAAGCCCTTCTGAACCCGGCTAAATGGGTTCCGCCTTCATGGGTATTAATATTATTAACATAGGAATGCAGATTTTCGTTGAAAGACGTGTTGTAACGCATCGCCACTTCCACAGGAATTCCTTCGCGCTCGCCCTCCATGAAGATGACGCTGTCCATAATGGCTTCACGGTTTCCATCGATATATTCTACGAATTCTTTTAAACCCCCTTCGGAAAAAAAGATGTCTTGCTTAGCATTACCTTCTTCGTCTTTTTCTCTTTCGTCTGTTAAGGTAATTTTAATGCCTTTGTTC
>JADMKO010000060.1 GCA_015478785.1 Chryseobacterium sp.
CCAGGCTTATGAGAGAATGACCCTGTTCATGGAAAGACTGAAGCCCGCAAATCTGGTCAGCCGTTTTGATAAAGGATTGGAAAAACATGAATTTCTTTTCCTGACAGAAAAAGCCATCACCGAAGAATTTGATTACAACGCATCGCAGCAACTGTACATCACCAAAAATTCCTGGACACAGATTGTACAGTCCAAAAATGGCCTGCTCAAAATGCTGCACGATACTTATGAAAGCCTGAGCGACAATGCAGGTTTGGAAGAGTTCAAAACCATCTTCCTGATGAATTATATGAACGGCGACGATTTTATCGGTAATACCATTGAAATGCTGAGAAGAGAAGTGCTTTTAGTAACATAACAAATTTTTATATAGCCAATGATACCCAATTTTAAAGCCCATCCATGGCATGGAATTTCCGCTGGGGAAGAAGCTCCCGATGTGGTGAATGTTTTTGTGGAAATAGTACCAAGCGATACTATTAAATATGAAGTAGACAAAGCAAGCGGTTACCTGAAAGTGGATCGGCCACAACAGTTTTCCAATATTATTCCTGCACTTTACGGATTTATTCCCAGAACTTACTGTCATGATCAGGTGATGAATCTCGCCATTCAGAGCGGCGCAGAAGACGTTTCGATGGGCGATCATGATCCTTTGGATATCTGCGTGCTGAGTTCACACAACATTCATGCTGGTGGTATGCTGATGGAAGCCCTGCCGATCGGTGGTTTTAAAATGATTGATAAAGGAGAAGCGGATGATAAAATCGTAGCCGTGATGAAAGGAGATCATGCTTTCGGGCATTTCCGCGATATTTCTGAACTTCCACAAGCGGAAGTGAAAAGGCTGATGCATTATTTTCTGACGTATAAAAATCTTCCCGATGAACCTGCCAAATGCAGAATTCAGGAAGTGTACGGAGCTGAACATGCCAAAGAAGTTATTATCGCTTCACAAAATGATTACGCCAACAAATTCGGCGGATAAAAGAATAGATTTCAACATCAAAGACGGGTATAATTTGCTCGTCTTTTTTTATAGATTTAAGATTTCATAAGGGAAAAATTTCAATGTGGAATGTAAATGTTAAACAGATTTTATTATCTTTAATCTTTATTAACATTATTAAAAAATCTAAATTAACATTATTAAATTCTAAACTATGATGAATTTGTTCTATTTGATACCCGTATTTGGGGTTATTGCTTTGCTGTATACTTTTATACAAAGCAACTGGGTGAAAAAACAAGATGCCGGAAATGAAAAAATGCGCACCATTAGCGGACATATTTCCGATGGAGCCATGGCATTTCTGAAGGCAGAATACAAAGTGCTGACGTATTTTGTAGTCATTGTTGCTATATTGCTGGCATTGCTGGGTTTTTCAAATGAAAATTCCCACTGGACTATCGGATTGTCCTTTGTAGTGGGAGCTATTTTCAGTGCTGCTGCAGGATATATAGGAATGAAAATCGCCACCCAATCTAACGTACGGACTGCCGAAGCAGCCAGAACCAGTCTTTCAAAAGCACTTAAAGTTTCTTTCACCGGTGGATCGGTAATGGGAATGGGAGTAGCCGGATTGGCCGTTTTGGGATTGGGCGCTTTGTTCATCATTATTAAACAAATTTTTGCGCCGGGAGCCGGAGTAGATTCAGTTGAAATGGAACGTACCATCGAAATTCTGACAGGATTTTCCTTAGGTGCAGAATCTATCGCACTTTTTGCCAGAGTAGGAGGCGGTATTTATACTAAAGCAGCCGATGTAGGAGCGGATCTTGTAGGAAAAGTGGAAGCCGGAATTCCGGAAGATGATCCCAGAAATCCTGCCACTATTGCAGATAACGTAGGCGACAATGTGGGCGATGTTGCCGGAATGGGAGCCGACTTGTTCGGATCTTATGTGGCTACAGTTTTGGCGACAATGGTATTGGGAAGAGAAACATTTTCTCAGGATGCTTTCGGGGGATTTGCACCGATACTTCTGCCGATGATGATCGCCGGAATCGGAATTTTATTTTCTATTGTCGGAACCTTTTTCGTGAAAATAAGTGAAACTGCCGAACTCAATACAGCACCTGTACAGAACGCTTTGAATATGGGGAATTGGGGAAGTATTGTGCTTACAGCCATTGGTTCTTATTTCCTTGTAAATTATTTACTTCCTGAAACCATGATTTTAAGAGGCCACGAATTTACCAAAATGGGAGTTTTCGGAGCCATTATCGTAGGCTTGGTGGTCGGAACTTTAATGAGTATCATCACAGAATATTATACAGCAATGGGCAAAAGGCCTGTGAACAGTATTGTACGCCAGTCTTCCACAGGGCATGCTACCAACATTATTGGCGGGCTTTCTGTGGGTATGGAATCTACACTTTTACCGATTTTAGTTCTGGCTGGTGGTATTTACGGATCTTATCTTTGCGCAGGATTATACGGTGTAGCAATTGCTGCAGCCGGAATGATGGCCACTACTGCGATGCAGTTAGCAATTGACGCTTTCGGGCCGATTGCAGATAACGCAGGTGGAATTGCAGAAATGAGTGAACTGCCGAAAGAAGTTCGGGAGAAAACGGATATCTTAGATGCCGTAGGAAATACCACTGCTGCAACAGGAAAAGGGTTTGCTATTGCTTCTGCAGCGTTAACAGCATTGGCATTATTTGCAGCTTTTGTAGGAATTGCAGGTATTGACGGAATTGATATTTACAGAGCGGATGTATTGGCCGGCTTATTCGTTGGCGCGATGATTCCATTTATCTTTTCTTCATTGGCTATTAAAGCTGTGGGGGAAGCAGCAATGGCGATGGTGGAAGAAGTTCGCCGTCAGTTTAGAGAAATTCCCGGAATTCTGGAAGGAAAAGCAGTGCCTGAATACGAGAAATGTGTGGCGATTTCTACCGATGCTTCGATAAGAAAAATGATGCTTCCGGGAGCTATCGCATTAATTTCGCCAATTTTAGTAGGATTTATTTTTGGCCCTGAAGTATTAGGAGGGTTTTTAGCTGGTGCAACGGTTTCCGGTGTACTGATGGGAATGTTCCAGAATAATGCCGGAGGTGCCTGGGATAATGCCAAAAAATCTTTCGAAAAAGGAGTTGATATTAACGGAACAGTATACTACAAAGGTTCAGAACCTCATAAAGCTTCCGTTACCGGAGATACTGTGGGAGATCCGTTCAAGGATACTTCAGGCCCATCAATGAATATTTTGATTAAGCTGATGTCCATCGTTTCGCTTGTTATTGCGCCTACCTTAGCGGTAATGCATGCTGACAGTATTTTGGAAAACAGAAACAATAAATTGAAAGCATTGCAATTAGCCGCAACAGGAAGTACAGCTCATGGAACTCAACCTGCGCTTGCAGCAGCTCCAGTACTGGATTTGGCAGCACCTTCCGGAGCGATGAACGAAAATGGAGATTTCGTTTATTTCACAGGAAACCAAACCAATATTCAACTTCCTAACGGTGAAGTAATGACTGCGGGTGAAATGAGCCAAATCGCTTATCTGAGCCGCGAACTGAATACGGGAAATCCTGATCTTCTCACAGGAGAAAAATGGTTTCTTGTTGAGAATATCTTTTTTAATTCTGAAAGCAGCGACCTGAAACCTGAATCTGAAGCGGCGATTCAGCAACTGTACCAACTTATGAATGCTTATCCTACGATGAGAATTAGAATTGGAGGGTTTACAGATAATACCGGAAATGAAAGCACCAACATGAAACTTTCTAAACTCCGTGCCGACACGGTGAAACTTCAGATGATGGAATTGGGAATAGCTGCCGACAGAATGGAAGCGGAAGGCTATGGTTCTGCCAACCCGCTGTGTGAAGCCAATGATACCGACGAATGTAAAGCAATGAACAGAAGAATAGGTGTGAGAATCCTTTCTCTGTAAAACGAATTTTTATATTTATTTAATCATGCGCTGCCTTTTGGTGGCGCATTTTTTTCAGAGCATTTTTCTTAAATTTTCTGCAGCCTGAAAAAGCGTTTTATCTTTTTTGGCAAAACAAAACCTGAGTTTTCCCGTATTTTTATTGTCATGATAAAAAGCTGAATACGGAACAGTGGCTACTTGAGCTTTTCTGATGAGCAGTTCTGAAAATTCCTTATCCGATAAAAACGGATTATAATTTGAGAAATTTACGGTCTGAAAATAACCGCCCTCGGAACGTTCCGCAATTTGGAATGGCAAATCCTCCATCAGATCACAAAATAAATCTCTTTTTTTCTGAAAGACCACTCTTTGTTTCTCAGAATCGAATACATCCAAATATTTCGATAAAGCATATTGTGCATGAGCATTTACGGTGAAAGTAAGACATTGGTGAATTCTGGAAAAAGCACTGATATATTCCGGCGAAGCGATCACGTAACCCGCCTTCCAACCCGAAATATGAAACATTTTCTCAAATGAAAAAACACAAAAACAGCGTTGCTGGATTTCCGGGTGATGATACGCACTGATAAACTCCTGTTTGCCATAATGAAGAACATCATATACTTCATCAGAAATCACCACAATCTGCGTATTTACTATAATTTCCCACAACAAATCCCAATCGGCTGAAGACCATATTTTCCCGGTAGGATTGTGCGGAGAATTGATGATAATAGCCTTGGTTTTCTTGGTAACAGATGATTTTATTTTCTCCCAATCTGTTTCATTATTCTCCATTACATCTATGAAAACAGGTTTTGCATTTCTGATTTCTATCGCGTGTCGATAAGTATCATAACAGGGTTCCAGGACGATCACTTCATCTCCGGGTTTCAGAAATGAGGCAAAAGCGACATAAATCCCGTAAGTAGCTCCCGGAACTACCATGATTTCGCTTTCGTGAAGCTTCAGCGGAAATTTTCGGCGTGCATTAAACTGAATGATACTTTCATTTAGAACAGGTAACATAAATGCCGCAGCATAAGGGTTCATATCATGACTGGCTGCATCAATCAGGAATTTTTTCAAACGCCGATCC
>JADMKO010000061.1 GCA_015478785.1 Chryseobacterium sp.
CAGCAGCGTGTATCGCTTGTGGTGCGTGTGTGGCAACCTGTAAAAACGGTTCTGCTGCGTTATTTGTAGGTGCGAAAGTTTCTCAGTTTGCGCTGCTTCCGCAAGGAAAAGTAGAAGCGAAACGAAGAGTTCTGAACATGGTGAAAGCTATGGATGAAGAAGGTTTCGGAAACTGTTCCAATACCGGTGCCTGCGAAGTGGAATGCCCGAAAGGGATTTCTCTTGAGGTTATTGCGAGAATGAACCGTGAATATATGGTGGCCAATTTGGATCAAGGATAGAAATATCTCTCATATATTAATAATCGCTTTCCCAACGGAGAGCGATTATTGTTTTGAAGATCACCAGTATCATAGAAGAAATCAATGTCGGTCGGGGTTTTATAATGAGAAGCAGCCATCCTGTGACATTATCTTATAAAAACAGTAGATTAATTTCTTTTAAACCGTTCAATATCTTATTTTTGCCCAGTTTCTAAAATAGAATAATGAAAAAATATTTTGTATTGCTGATGATGGCGCTTGTTGCCGTATCATGTTCCAAAACCGTAGAGATCAAAGGAAAAGTGACCGGCGGTTCTCCGCTAGAACGTATTGAACTCGTGGAAGCCTCAGGTGTTGCCACGCTGCCGCTGATGAATATCGGAGTGGATAAAGACGGGAATTTTAACGGAAAATTTGATGCTCCGAAAAACGGAATGTACGTCATTTCCTACGCCGGAAAACAAAACCTTATTTATCTGAAAAAAGGTCAGGATCTGGAGATTTCTGGATCCAGCGAATCTTTCCCCGCACAATACACGGTTACAGGAGATGCTAAAGCCAACAACGATTTCCTGGCAGAAACTCAAAAATACATGTCCGACTATTCCCAAAAACTGGATATGCAGGCAAGTATCGCGAAGGAAGGTAATGCGTTTCTAAAGGATCTTCAGAAAATTCAAACCGATCTGGAAAAGAATATCGATCAGGTAGCAGAAAAAACCAAAGCAGACAGCGAAGTGGTTTCCTGGAAAAAGAACGATATCCGCACCGGCATTATGTCGCTTATTCCCCAGTACGAAATGTATCAGAAGCAGATGGCTGCCAATCCGTCTTTTACGTTGCCTAAAGCCTTAAAAGACTATGAAGAGAAACTTCAGGAGAATAAAGAACAACTGATAAAAGAGCATCCGCTGTACAGAAACTACCTTCTAAGCAAACTGACGGAAGATTATCAGAAGTATGCTAATGCCAATACGCAGGGGAAAATAGACGTGCTTACCTCGCAGGTATTCAGCGATTTCATGAAACAAAGAAAGGATTTATCTCAAACAGCAAAGGATTATTTGCTGGCATTCGTCATGGCACAGTCCGACATCAGTCCTGATCAATCCAAAGAAAACAACGATAAAATTGCTAAAATTATTGATGCGAAAATCAAAGATGCTACGATAAAAAAAGACCTTAAAAAGATTCATTTTGTTCTTTCAGGATTGAAGAGAGGCGAAGTGGCTCCCGAAGCTACGCTCGTAAAACAGGACGGAAAAGCCTACAACATCTCTGAAAGCAAAGGCAAACCAACCGTCATGATGTTCTACGCATCCTGGTCGCCTTACATCGCCGAATCTACCGTTCCTGTCCTGAAAGAGGTGGTAGATTTTTACAAGCAAAAGGTAAATTTTGTTTTTGTGAACTTCGATGATACCAAAGAACAGTTCGGCAAAACCAGCGCAGCCTTGCTGAAAGGCATTCCGGGCACCAATGTTTATGCAGACGGCGGCCTGAATTCCAAATTTGCTGAGCAGTATGGCGTGTACGGATTCAAACTGGCGCCAAGTTTCATGGTGTTGGATAAAGACGGGAAAATAGCCAGTAAATTCTTTTACAATATGGGAGAGCCGGAATTTGTACAAGTGATGGATCAACTTTCCGGGCTCAAAGCACCTCAGGTAGCTCCCGAAGCCACACTACAGAACGATCTTCTGATGCCGCCTCCGCCGCAGGAAACCCCGGATGCAACTGAAAAGAAATAATATTACATCAATATATTTTAAACCTTGTTTTAATAAACAGGGTTTTTTTTATTCAACAAACTTCAAGAGCGTAGCATGTCTTTTCTGAGATTTATCAAACCCATTATTCCAACTGATTCCTACGAGTTGATAAAAAGATACGGGCGTTGTCTGCAAAACGTCAGGACGTTTTAATAAAAAGATCAGGACGTTTTCAGCAAAACGTCAGGACGTTTTAAAGTGGGCCTGCTAACCCCTGATTTCACCGGCTTTTGCAGAGGGTGATAAAACTCCCTAAACTTTGAGGGTGCAGTATGATTTTTATTTCAAAATCGTACTTTTGCAGCATGGCAAAAAACAAAAGGAAAAACCAGATTCTCGAGAACATCACGCTCGTCTCAGCAGGGGCAAAAGGCGTGGCCGTAGGCAGAACGGAAGAAGGCAAAACCGTCCTTGTATCCGGCGCAGTTCCGGGAGATGTGGTGAACGCAAGGGTGAAGAAATCCAAATCCAAATATTTTGAAGCAGAAATAGCCGACCTTGTGGAAGCTTCGCCGTTTCGCGTGTTGCCAAGATGCATACACTTTGGCGTGTGCGGCGGGTGCAAATGGCAAAACCTGAGCTATGAAAAACAGCTCGAGTTCAAGCAGAATGAGGTGGTGAACAATATCCTGAGAATAGGAGGTGTAGATCAGTTTGAGACGCAGCCCATCCTAGGTGCAGAAAAACAGTACTACTACCGCAACAAAATGGAATTTTCTTTTTCCGATGCACGCTGGCTTACTTTGGATGAGGTGAATTCCGATACTGAAATTCATGATAAGAATGCTCTGGGATTCCATATTCCCGGGATGTGGAGCAAGATATTGGATTTGAAAGAATGCCACCTTCAGGAAGATCCTTCCAACGCGCTTCGCCTTGCCGTGAAACAGTACGCTGTGGAGAATAACCTCGATTTTTTCGATGTAAGAAACCAGGATGGTTTCCTGCGAACCATGATGTTGCGCCAAAATTCAAAGGGCGAATGGATGGTGCTTTTCCAGTTGTTTCGCGAAGAAAAGGACAACCGTGAGAAGCTTTTCGCCTTTCTTTTGGAAAATTTTCCTCAGATCAGAACATTGCTTTTCGCCATTAATCCAAAGGGCAACGACTCTATTTATGATCTGGATGTGCAGACCTATTTCGGCGAAGGCTATCTGATGGAAGAAATGGATGGGCTCAAATTTAAAATAGGCCCGAAATCTTTTTTCCAAACCAACTATGCCCAGGCGTTGGAACTCTACAGGAAAACTTTGGAATTTGCCGATTTAAAAGGTCATGAAGTCGTGTACGATCTCTACACCGGAACCGGCACCATCGCTCAATATGTCGCACGGAATGCCAAACAGGTCATCGGCATCGAGTCGGTTCAGGAAGCCATCAATGCCGCTGAAGAGCATGCCCTGCTTAACGGACTGGACAATTGTACCTTCTACTGTGGCGACATGAAAGAGGTTTTCACGGAGGAGTTCCTCAGCCAGCACCCGAAAGCAGATGTGCTGATCACAGATCCGCCACGAGACGGTATGCACCAGAAAGTGGTAGAACAAATATTAAAACTCGCCCCGGAAAGAATCGTGTATGTAAGCTGCAACTCCGCTACGCAGGCCAGGGACATTGCTTTGATGAAAGAGCATTACGACGTGGTGAAAATCCTTCCTGTGGATATGTTCCCGCAAACCCATCATGTGGAGAACATTGCACTTCTTTTGAGGAAATAATACAGATTGTTTATCTTTAGCAAAAAAATGATATAATGAATTTCAAACGCATACTTTTATTGTCTTTATTCTCTTTGGTAACCTTTGCGCCGGCGCAGGAAAAAGATACCGTAAAGGCCAAAACCGATACCGCTGCCGTAAAGAAATCTGCCGCTGCGGCAAAAGATAAAAAACCAGAGAAGATAAAACCGTATAAGGAAGTCATCACTGAGAAAGCAACTACGGACGAGGGCATCATCACGGTACATAAAGTAGAAGATAAGTATTATTTTGAAATTCCCGATACCGTTCTGAGAAAAGAATTTCTTCTGGTGAGCCGCCTTACCAAAGCTGCGGCAGGCATGAGATCCGGAACAACAGGTTACGCCGGCGACCAGATAGGGCAAAACCTTATTTCCTTTGAAAAAGGCCCGAACGATAAGATCTTTATCCGCTCCGTTTCTTATGCAGATTACGCCAGCGATTCTACTTCGCAGATGTACAATTCGGTGATGCGGAACAATACCCACGCAATTATTCATGCATTCGATATCAAAGCTTTCGGAAAGGACAAGAAATCTTCCGTTGTAGATATTACAGATTTAATCAATGCCGATAATGAACTGGTTTCCTTTTCCCCGACGGTGAAGAAAAGATATAAAGTCGGAGCCTTCCAAAAGGACAAATCGTATGTGAATTTCATCAGATCGTTTTCCACCAACATTGAGCTCAATACTACCAAAACGTTCGCACGAACTTTAGGCAACATGACTTTCCCTCCCGGAACGGAAAAGCCGGAAGTAAGCGGAAATTATACAGTGGAAATCAATTCCTCGCTGGTGCTTTTGCCGGAAAATAAAATGCAGCCGCGATATTATGACCCGAGAGTGGGCTATTTTACCGTAAGCTATACGGATTTTGATCTCGATCCTCAGGGCGTGAAAAGAGTTTCTTTAATTAAAAGATGGCGCTTGGAACCGAAACCTCAGGATTTGGAAAAATATAAAAGAGGCGAACTGGTAGAACCGGCAAAACCGATTGTTTTCTATATTGATCCTGCCACACCTAAGAAATGGGTTCCTTATCTGATGCAGGGTGTCAATGACTGGCAGAAAGCTTTTGAGAAGGCCGGATTTAAAAATGCCATTTATGCTAAAATTCCCAATGCGAAGGATGAACCGGAATGGAGCCTGGAAGACGCGAGATATTCGGCTATTGTTTATAAACCCTCAGATGTACCCAATGCTTCGGGACCGTCCATTTCAGATCCGCGAACCGGCGAAATTCTGGAAAGCCACATCAATTGGTATCATAATGTGATGATGCTGCTCAGAAACTGGTATTTCGTTCAGGCTTCTCCGAATGATCCAAAAGCACAAAAGTTAGATTTTGATGACAAACTAATGGGTGAACTTATCCGTTTTGTTTCCGCTCATGAAGTGGGACATACTTTAGGTTTGAGACATAATTTCATCGCCAGCAACGCTGTTCCTGTGGAGAAACTGAGGGACAGAAAATGGCTGGAAAGGAACGGACACACGCCTTCTATTATGGATTATGCGAGATTCAATTACGTTGCACAGCCGGAAGATAAAGTAGGAGAGAAAGGAATTATGCCCAGAGTTGGGGATTATGATGATTGGGCAATAGAATGGGGATACAGAAGATTCTATCAGTACAATTCACCTGAAAAGGAAAAAGCTCACCTAAATAAATGGGTGATCAATAAACTGAAAGATCCAAGGTTGCATTTTGGTACCGAAAGCAATCAGTTTGATCCGCGCCTGCAAAGCGAACAAGTGGGCAATAACCCGATGATCGCTGGAAGATATGGAATCAAAAACCTAGACAGAGTTATGGATAATCTGAAGAAATGGACTGCCAAGCCCAACGAAGATTACGAAAATCTTTCCTTAATGTATGATCAGGTTACAGGGCAGTTCGGGAGATATCTGGGCCATGTTTCAAAATATATCGGCGGACAGACAGAAACGCCTAAGAATATTGAACAGGAAGGCGCGGTGTACGAAGTGGTTCCAAAGTCTGAACAGAAAGAAGCATTACAGTTTCTGAACGAAAATATTTTTCAAACCCCGGAATGGCTTTTGAGAAATGAAGTTTTTGAGAAGACAGGAAAATCATCTGTTGAGGTGGTGGAAAGACTTCAGAACAGTGTTTTGAACCGAATCCTGAGCCCGTCCGTGGTGCAGATGATGTATCTCTCTTCCACTGCAGACCCAAACGCTTATCCTGTTATTGAATATATGAGTGATTTGAAACAGATGATGTTCACTGCTGAACCTGATCTTTTCAGAAGAAATCTTCAGCGGAACTATGTTGGTTCTATGATAGATTTATTGAATGCCAAGCCAACCGCAGCAGCTTCTTCCCGTTTTTTCAGATCGGTAAGCATCTCCGATAATTCAGATGTGAAGGCAGTAGTTCGCGGTACTTTGAACAGCCTGAAAAATGAATTGAAGTCTAAGCCGGCCAATAATGCAATTGCGAAATACCATTATGAAGATCTGGTGTACAGGCTGGAAAAAGCTTTGGATCCTGATAACTAAAAAGATGAGACCCACCGTTCTGTTTTTTGCTGTTTTTCTTTTTCTGTTTTCCTGCAGTACGGATGATGATATTTGTGGCGGAGGTGAGGGAACGCCTCGAATGAAGATTAAGTTTAAAACCTATACTACCGGAAAACCCAAAACAATGGATTCTCTTTTCGTAAGTGTGGATTATGGTAACGGAGTGGTTCCGGTGATTGAAAGAAGAACGGCAACGGACTCGGTTTTTGTCCCGTTGCGTGTAGATGACCATGGTTTAACAGACCTTTATATCAGCACTTCGCAACAAGGGATTAAATCCCAGATCCGGGTAAAATATAATGATAAAACAGAATATGTGTCGCCAGCGTGTGGTATCAGAAAACTGTATGAAAATGTTTCTTCGGAAATCATAACTGTTGGCCCCGTTCCGGGAATTGAAAATGCCCAAAATGAAATTATAAATGAGAACAAAACGCATCTTTTTCTTCTTTTTTAGCTTTCTTTTCGCATTGGGCTTTTCGCAGGAAAATGAAACTCAGCAGAAAGAAAAATGGCGATACGATCCTAATTTCATGGTTGGCATTGATGTGCTGAATGCCGGAATTTCCTTTTTTTCAGAAAGAAAAGTGTATCAGGGATTTGTTTCCACCAGGCTGAAAGAAAGATTGCACGCTGTTGCCGATGCAGGATTTGAGAAGAATATTTATCAGAAAAACGGATATGATGCGGAGGTTAATGGCCCTTTTGTGAAAATAGGCGGGTTTTATATGCTGATGAGAGATCCTGAAAATGCGCAAAACGGTTTCTATGCCGGTGCTAAATTGGCGGCTTCTTTTTATCATCAGGAATATCGTGCGGTTCCGATCCGTGGATTTGGCGGCAGCAGTTCGTTTGAATCTTTTCCATCGTCTTCGCAATCTTCTTATTGGACGGAAGCGATAATTGGAGGAAGGGTGCAGCTTTTTTCAAGCAATTTCTACATCGATGTGAATGTGCAGCCGAAATACCTGATATTTTCCACGAAGCAGGAAGATATTCAGCCTATGGTAGTTCCGGGTTTTGGGCAGAGTTCAGGAAAATTCAACTTTGGATTTATGTGGAATCTGGTGTATCATTTTTAATTATTCTTTAAAAGACGAAACCAATTCGCGATATAAAGTGGCCAGTTGTTCGGGAGGATTTCCGGCATCGAAAGTTTGTGAAGAATAAACTTTGCCATCAATGTTTACCCTAATAGTTGCAGCCATCGCTCCGTCATAAAACCTTTTGTTGGTAGGAGGAGTAAAGGATTCAATTTTCTCCGGATTCAGTTGAGTAATCAACTCCTGTAGGCGTTTCCATTCCGTTTCCGTTGTTTTGAAACTGCTTATTTTCCGGTTTATTTCTACTTCTTTTGTGTTTGGTGTTATCACAATCATTCTTCTGGATCCGCGGGTCATTTCTTCCAGTTCTATTTTTTGAAAATGGTGATCCAATGATTTTTCAGTTTTTGCATTTGATGAATCAGTGTTTTTTTGTGCGTTACAATGCAACAGCAGCAGCGTAGAAAGAGCAAGAAAAAGAGATTTTATATACATAGAATAGGAATTTTAATAATTATGGAGCAAAATTAAATCAAAAATATAAACATCATCGAATTTATTCCGTTCTGTAAATTTATATATATTTGCACAATTACCCATTAAAATAAAAAAATGAAAAAAAGGCTTGCATTTTTGTTTATGGCATTAAGTTTTGGACTAACCACTGCACAATGGACAAAAACCAATCACAGAGAAAAAACTAAAATCGAAGATTCTAATGTACGACAATTTTACACATTAGACATGAATACGCTGAGATCGCAACTTCAAAATGCGCCGGAAATGGGCAGAGGATCGATAGGCGTACAGGTTTCTATACCTACAATGGACGGCAAAGTGGAACGTTTCACCGTATACAGTTTCCCGGTTGTTGACAAAGAACTGGCAGTTCAGTATAATTTAGGATCTTATGTAGGAGTGGGATTGGATGATCCTTCCAAATATATCAGATTCAGTACTTCTCCGGTAGATTTTCAGTCAATGATTATCAAAGACGGCAAGTACGAATTTATTTCTCCGATGAATGCTGATAAAACGGTTTATGGAGTACATTACAAGACGACAAATCCTGACAAAGGCAGTTTCGTGTGCTCTACACAAGAAGGTTCAGTAGCTCAGGCTCAAATGAATGCTTTATATCAGAATGGAAGCACTTTTTCTCATAACCCGACAGATTTTGCAAAAAACTCAGATAAAAAATACAGAACACTGAGACTGGCAATTTCCGTTACATCAGAATACACCCAATATCATGGCGGCACAGTTGCGGGTGCTTTATCTGCAATAAATGCTACGATGACTAGGGTGAACGGAATATTTGAAAAAGACTTTGCTTTGCACCTTAATGTACAAAACTTTCCTGCCATTATTTATGTCGGAACTGATCCGTACACTAATCAAAACAACTGGAATGTACAGCTACAACAAACTCTGACCAACGTGGTGGGTAATGCCAATTATGACATCGGACATTTATTTGGGCAAACTGGAGGAAACGGGAATGCAGGTTGTATCGGCTGTATTTGTGTTAATCCTGCAAATGCTAATTCGACAGCTAAAGGATCAGCTTTCACCAGCAGTACTGTGCCTCAAGGAGATGCATTTGATATTGATTATGTAGCTCATGAAATGGGACATCAGTTGGGAGCAACCCACACTTTTTCCATGAATCTGGAAGGTACGGGTACTAATATGGAGCCAGGTTCCGGATCGACCATTATGAGTTATGCCGGAATTACTAATTCGAATGTACAGAACCATGCAGATCCTTATTTTCACGTGGTAAGTATTGTACAGGTGCAGCAGAACCTGAATGCCAAAGCTTGCGATGTAGAAACACCGATAGCAAACAATCCTCCAAGTATTCAGGCATTGCCTACCTACACGATTCCAAAAGGGACTGCGTTTGCGCTGACGGCTGTAGCTACAGATCCGGAAAATAATCCGTTAACCTATACATGGGAACAGTTTAACAGCGCCACATCTCCATCCACGAATGTTGATCCAACCAGTACCACAAAGCCTATTTTCAGATCTGTTTTGCCTTCCACATCTCCTACAAGGTATTTCCCAAGACTGAGTGAAGTGCTGAATGGAAACTTAACTTCTCAAGCGAATTGGGAAACGGTATCCAATGTAGCCAGAACACTGAATTTTGTTGTTACGGTAAGAGATAACCATCCTAATCCTGCACAACAGCAGACCAACAGTGCAGAGCAAATCATCAACGTGTCTAATAACGGGCCGTTTAAAATCAACTCAACAACTGCCAATACTTCTGCTCCAAGTACTATACAATGGGACGTAGCAGGAACAAATGTTGGACCTTTCAACGTGGCGAATGTAAAAATAGATTATACTATTAATAACGGAACTACCTGGACAGTTTTGGCGGCATCTACTCCAAATGATGGTTCAGAGGCATTATCTTTCCCAGCGTCTCTAAATGGGCAAACTATTAAATTAAGAATTTCAGCAATTAATAATGTGTTCTATGCTGTGCAATCCGTGAACGTTGTGACCTATTCTAACTGTGATGGTTCTGCTCCTCAGAACGTGATGATTTCAGGTGTTACAGGTTCCGAAGCAACGGTTTCTTGGAATCCAATGTTAGGAGCTACTTATGTCATTCGTTACAGAGTTGTTGGGCAAACAACATGGCAAACAACGTCATCCAATAATTCATCGGTTATATTATCGTCTCTTATTGCCAATAACATGTATGAAGTTGAAGTTGCAGCAATTTGCTCCGGAGTTACAGGAGCGTATTCTGCACCGAAGACTTTTAAAACCTTGGTGTACTGTACAGCCAGTACAGCTAATGCAACGGATGATCATATTGCAAATGTCACATTGGCTAACGTTAATAACAGTTCTGGTGCCAGTACCTATTCTAATTACACTAATGATCCTGCATTACAAATTAATCTTGTGAAAGGAGCTGGCCAGCAATACACCTTAGCTGTAACCAAAGGATGGCTGGGTGGAACACCTTATCCGAATGCAGTACAGGCTTATATTGATTATAATGCTAATGGTACTTTCGGAGATATTCCTGAGGAAGTTATTATGAATAGCCCGTCAAGCACAGGGGTTGCCTCGGTAACATTCTCTGTTCCTACAATTGCTGTAGAAAATATTCCTTACCGAATGAGAGTGATTTCTTTTTACGGTCAGGCGGGTGCCACTTATCAGCTTTATCCTTGTATGACTTCGGCACTAGGTGCTTACGGAGAAGTAGAAGATTATACTGTGATGGTTACCACAGGTTTGTCCACACATGAAGTTGGAAAAGATGATTTCAGAGTTTATCCGAACCCTGTTTCTGATATTTTGAATATTACCAAAGTGTCCGATAAAGCGGTGTATCAGATTCATAATGCAATAGGCCAGATAGTGGATACCGGTACGGTGAAAGATAATAAAGTGAATGTTTCCAGGCTTACTGTAGGTAATTATATTATTACCATTGCAGATAAAGACTTCAATGGAAGTGTGAAGTTTATTAAAAAATAAGAATTAATCTTTAAGATAAAAGCCGTTTCACGATTGTGGAGCGGCTTTTTTGATCAATGATTTTTGAATGTAATGTTATTCCTTCTCGTTTGAACTGAATTGGGCGGACAGTATTTTATACAATGCTTTCAATTCTAAAGGAGGGTTTCCGGAATCAAACGAAACTGATGAATACGTTTCATTTTTGGTGGTGATGACAATCCATGAAGCTAAGGCAGCATCCACACGGCGCTTTTCCGAAGGCGCAGAGAAATTCACAATATTTTTCACGTCAATTTTTTGGGTTTCGGCTGTTATTTTGTCCCATACATCTTTTCCGTGGCGGCTGTTATTTTCCTGACGATTGACTGTGATTTTCGTCATTTCAGGAGTGACGGAAATGGATCGTGAGTATCCTCTGGTACGCTCCGATAGTTCAATTTTCACAATTGCAGGTGTGTTTTTAGAATACTGAGGGGCACTTTTTTCATGTTTTTGTGAATTACAGGAACTGAATGCCAGCCCGAAAAGGAGTAGTGTTACAAATAACTTTCTCATGTTTTCTTAATTTATCAAGCTATAAAAGTAAGTATAAACTGATGAGTTTAGACGGGAAAAGTTATTTTTTTCAATGTGTTTCTTTTAATATCTCAAACAAATGGTTTTATTTTAAAAATATGATAAGCTTAAAAATCGAAGAATATTATAAACTGAAAGAAGAAAGATTTATCTTTGAAAAAAAATTTATGAAGAAAATATTAATTGGTTTGTTTTCTACCTTAGTGGTGTCGGTAGCGGCGCAGAGAGTATGTGTAACTCCGCAAAAGATGGAAGAATTTTATAATGCAAACCCCGCAGAAAAGGCCAAGCGCCAGGATCTCAGGAACTTTTTGAATACAGAGCATCATTTCCAGGCTAAGAAAACGGTTGTTACCATTCCAGTAGTTGTACATGTTCTCTATTCCAATACAACGATGAATATATCACAGGCTCAGATTGATTCTCAGTTGGCAGTTTTAAATGCTGATTTCCGAAAATTAAATGCTGATTTCTCCACAGCAGTCCCTCCTTATTTCCAGTCATTTGCATCCGATATGGAAGTGGTTTTCTGTTTGGCAACGGTAGATCCTAATGGGAATCCGACCACGGGTGTACAAAGAAAATCTGTAGCCTCAAATTTTAATTTCAATAATAATTATTATACCAGCAGTGGGCTTACAGCGTGGGATACAACTCGCTATCTGAATATTTGGGTTGGAAATATGACGGGAGGCTTTTTGGGTTGGGCATATCAACCGGGAGCAGTAGGGCAGGCGTTTGACGGATTGGCAATCGGGTATTTCTGTTTCGGCACCACAGGTACTGCACAATATCCTTATAATAAGGGAAGAACAGCTACCCATGAGATCGGCCATTATTTTGGATTAGACCATATATGGGGAGATGATGGTTCCACTTGTGGCAGCCCAACAAATACGGACTTTTGTGCCGATACTCCGGCAACGTTTAATCCTTATTACGGAGCACCCACGTATCCGAATAATACCTATATGTGTACTCCCACTGCTCATGGAGCGATGTTCATGAATTACATGGATTATGTAGATGACAGAGCGATGGCCATGTTTACTAATAATCAGAAAACTATTGTTCGAAATGCCTTGATAGGGCCGAGATCCGGTTTGCTTAATAATAATGCGTGTAATGCTCTGTCAGTGAATGATGTTGAAATGATGAACAGCGTGATTGTTTTCCCGAATCCTACTACGCAATATATTTCAGTTGCCGGACAGATAAAGATAGATGAGCTTCATATTTTTAATTCGGAAGGGCGTTTGGTAAAAAAATCTCCGAGAAAAGATGAAACTACGAAAATAGAGGTAAGTGAATTTCCTACGGGAGTATATTATGTACGAACATATAGAAAAGGTGAGTTTATCAAATCCTTGAAATTTATAAAAAAGTAAGTCGTAGTACTAAATATCATTGAATCCTCTGAACCGATCAGAGGATTTTTTTGTTGATCCCTTCGTGCGGTTTAAACCTAACCGAAACAAATCAACATTGTAGTAAAAAATAATTTTGTTGTCTGCTTTCTGTCGTCTTTGTACCCCAACAAATAATCATAAAAATTTAAACCATAGAAAGTAAAACAGGGTTTTATTTTCTCTGAATTTATCAGGTTTTATTCTGCAAATACTTTTAATTTTATTGAATACTTTAATTTTTTATTCATTATTATTCAGTTAATCATAAAAATTATTTAGATTTGTAGGATAAAGTATCTAGTTTGGACTTATTGTATTCAGGAAGTCGTTCAGTACTGGTGTAATACGTTAATCTTTAGTGTCAACTTAAAAAAGTTATTATGAAGAAATATTTCTACTTATTGGCCATTTTTCTTTGGTCTTTTTCTAATCTTAATGCTCAGACTTACTGTACTCCCGCGTTTGCAAGTGGGTGTAATAGTGGAGATTTAATTGACAGTTTTACGATTCCGCTTGCAGGATTCAGCCATTTAAATACAGGATGCTCACCTGGTGCTTACGGAGATTATACTACTACTCATATTATCAATATGTCACCAGCTGTACCTTATCCTTATACTGTTACCCACGATTTCACCAATCAAAATATTAGAATATGGATTGATTTCAATAACGATGGTACATTTACAGACGCAGCACCGGAGCTTGTTTCAACAGCCAGCAGTACAGGAACCGGAGCTGCTTCTGCAACGAATGGTACCATTAATATTCCTGTTACGGTAACTCCGGGAACCTACAGAATGCGAATAGCAGACCGTTACGCTTCACAGCCTATCCCTTGTAACACCGCCGGATTTGGAGAAGCTCATGATTATACTGTGATTATTGGCCCTCCTCCCACTTGTTTATTTCCTACCAATACGAATGTTAATACTGTAGCAGCTACCAGTGCAACACTGACTTGGACAGCCTCTACATCCAATCCAGCGAATGGATATCAATATTATTTAAGCACTACAAATACTCCTCCCACAGCAGCAACTGCTCCCACAGGAACCAGTGCCACAACCACGGTTCCATTAACCACCCTTACTCCGTCTACTACGTATTATTGGTGGGTACGTGCCGTCTGTTCGGCATCGGATCAAAGTATGTGGATGGCTGGCCCGAGTTTTACTACCAGCCAGATTCCTGCAACTATGCCTTATGTGCAGCCTTTTACCGGACCTAATGATTTTGGTTTTATAAACGGAACACAACCGAATAAATGGGCTTACGGATCAGCAACCGGTAATCCGGCCAATTCTATTTATATTTCGGATAATGATGGACTAACCAACACGTATTCCAATACGACATCAGTTGTACAGGCGTATAGAGATATTGCTGTTCCCGCAGGAACAAATCTTGCTACGTTGATGTTTGATTGGAAAGCTGTAGGAGAAAGCACATTTGATTATCTCAGAGTATGGCTGGTACCTACAACTTTTACTCCCGTTGCGGGAACTCAAATAACATCAGGAAGTGGAAGAGTTCAGATCGGATCGAACTTTAATCAGCAGGCCAACTGGCAAACGTATATCAATCAAAATATTAATCTTACCAGCTTTGCTGGAGGTATTGTCCGTTTGGTATTTGAGTGGAGAAATGATACTTCGGTTTTTAACGATCCACCAGCAGCTATTGATAATATTAATTTCTTGGTACCGACTTGTTTGGCACCTTCTACTTCAGCTCCTACCATGGTTACTGCAAATTCTGTTAGTTTGCCATGGAGCGGACCAAATCCACTGCCCGCCAACGGATTCCAATATTATATTTCTACTTCTAATGTTCCGCCAACTGCAGCGACGGCTCCTAGTGGATCAGCGACGGCTTCTCCTGCAGCAGTGTCTGGTTTAACACCAAATACAACCTATTATTGGTGGGTTCGCGCAGCGTGTAGCACAACTAGCAGAAGCATCTGGATGCCAGGACCAAGTTTTACTACCGGGCAAATACCTGCTCCTGTGCCTTATCAACAAGGCTTTACAGGTCCTAATGACTTTACTTTTATAGGGAATCAGGTTAATAAATGGGCGTACGGTGCAACAGAAGGAAATCCGCCAAACTCAATTTATATTTCAAATGACGATGGAGTATCCAATGCTTATACGATTACTTCCACAAGTTATGCGCATGCTTACCGTGATATTATAATTCCTACCGGATCTACCCTTGGCTCACTGATGTTCGACTGGAAATCTGAAGGACAAAGTGGACAGGACTATTTCAAGGTATGGATGGTGCCGGTTTCTCATACTATCGTTCCGGGAGCAGCATTGACAGCCGGGGGTGGTAGAATTCAAATTGGAGGGAATTTCCAGTTGGAAGATACCTGGCAGACTTATCTGAATACCAATGTGCCTGTTTTCAGTTTTGTGCCTGCTGGTGTTATGCGTTTGGTATTTGAATGGAGGAATAATGCAACAACTGGAGACCAACCTCCGGCGGCTATCGACAATATTAATTTTTCGGTAAATGCCTGTAGAGTGCCACCTTCCAACTTAGCATCTTCAAATATAACCTCCACTTCAGCAACGCTGTCGTGGACGGCAGCAGTACCTGCGCCTGCTCAAGGTTATCATTACTATCTATCACCATCTAATATTCCGCCTACGCCAACTACCGCTCCTACTGGATCAGCTACAGGTTCGCCGCAAAACGTCACTGGGCTTACTCCTAACACAACTTATTACTGGTGGGTGCGTTCCAATTGTGGTCCTGGGGATACGAGTTTCTGGGTATCGGGAGGTTATTTCACTACGGCTCAGATTCCGGCTACCATTCCTTACATTCAAGATTTTACGGGACCTAACGATTTCGGTTTTATTAATGGTTCTCAGACAAATAAATGGGCATATGGTTCAGCAACAGGAAATCCTGCCAATGCAATCTACATCTCCAATAATAACGGAGCAGCTAATGAATATACCATTACTGCACCAAGTGTGGTACAGGCGTACAGAGATATTATCGTGCCTCCAGGAACTACTAACGTTACTTTTAAATTCGACTGGAAATCAGATGGTGAAAACAATAATGACTATATGAGAGTATGGTTGGTTCCTACTTCTTATATGCCGGTTGCCGGAACGCAGACAGCTGCGGATCCTGGTCGAATTCCAATTGCTGGTAACTTCCAGCTGCAGAATACATGGCAGACTTATGAAGATCCTGCATTAGATGTAAGCAGTTTTGCCAATGGCATAATGCGGGTTGTTTTTGAATGGAGAAATAATGCTTCCGCAGGAACTAATCCTCCGGCTGCCATAGATAATGTGATGATTGTGATTTGTAATAATACTGCACCTTTACCGGTTGCTTCTGCTATTACACATAACACGGCTACTATTACCTGGCCACAGGATATTGGTGGTGCTTCGTATGTAGTGCGTTACCGTCCTGTAGGAACAACAGGTTGGGTTTCTGTTATTCCGGTTCCTGCAGCACCGTGGCCAGCAACCACTAATTCCATTGATTTGAGCAACCTTATTTCATCTCAATTGTATGAAGTAGAAGTTGCTGCAGTGTGTCAGGGAGTAGAAGGAACCTATGCGCATATTGAGTTTACCACAGAATGTAACCCTGTCCCGCCAAGTGGATTAACAGTTAATAATATTACTTCATCTTCAGCGCTTGTAACCTGGGATCCGATGATTCCTTTTACCTATACATTGGAGTACAGAGAAGTGGGTGGAACCACATGGACAGTTGTCAATGTAAATACAAACTCTTATACGATTTCAGGGCTATTGCCGTATACGAATTATGAAGTGAGAATAGCTTCTGCTTGTTCCATTACCTATAATATTTATACAACCCCGAAAGTATTTACAACGCTTTCCACTTGTGAAATGGCTCCGGTCGGATTATCCATTACCAATCTTACCATGACTCAGGCTCAGGTAAACTGGAATGCAGTTCCCGGTGCTACTTACATTGTCAGATGGAGAAAAGTAGGATCTTCCGCAGGATGGACTTCTGCTCCTGTGTCGGTTAATAATTATATCATCACCGGATTAACAGAAGAAACCCAATATGAAGTCCAGATTGCGAATGTGTGTAACGGAGGAACTCAGATGTTTACTGATCCTTATGTATTCACAACTCCAGGATTGAACTATTGTGGAATGGGCTCCACCGACAGTTCAGCGGAACATATCTCCAATGTTAATGTTAAACCTTTTGGATATGCAGAAATGAACAGCAACTCAGGAGCATCTAATTATACTTCTTATGTTGGAGATATAACCAGATCCATCGTTTTACTGCAAGGATCTAATAATAATCAGATTTCTATAACTAAATCATGGAATGGAACACCGCGAAATGCCGCCGTAACTGTCTGGATTGATTTTAACAGAGATGGATTATTTACCAATGACGAAAGAATATTGATGACGCCGCCAAATACAGAAGCGAATGTATCCGGAACCTTTAGCATACCTGCAAACGCCTACGCAAGCCTCACATTAGATAAATTTGTTGTGATGAGAGTAGCGATGAGCAGAAGCAGCTCGCCGGAAATGTGTTCTGTGTTTGAATTTGGTGAAGTGGAAGACTACAACGTAAGAATTGTAAAACCATTAGCCACCAATATTCTGGATCTGACTCAAATTCAGATATATCCGAACCCTGTGAAAAATGTCCTGAATATTACCAGAGTTGAAGATGGTTCTAAATACACCATTTACAGCGCCATTGGCCAGTTGGTTCAATCCGGAGGTATTTTCAGTAACAAAATTGATGTTAGCAGATTAATCAATGGTATTTTTATCATCAATATTGAAGCTAAAAATGGGCAATCTGCTCAGCGGAAATTCATTAAGGAATAATAATTCTAAACTTTAATTATTTGAGGCCCTCTTCTTTGAGGGCTTCTTCTTTATAAGGAAGACAACAGAAAAAGCAAAATATTTTCCATCGCAGAAAAAGAATATTAAATTTACGTTTCTTATCTCATTCATAACGTGAAAAATCCGGCTTTGGAACTAAAAATACTCTTCAATATTTCCTTAATTCAGAATAAAAAAACATGAATTCTTAAAGAATTTTATATATTTGCAGCAATTATCAACAATAAAATATAAATTACTATGTCAGACATTGCATCAAGAGTAAAAGCTATCATCGCTGATAAGCTTGACGTTGAAGAAACAGAAGTGACTCCAGAAGCGAGCTTCACCAACGATTTAGGAGCAGATTCTTTGGATACTGTAGAACTAATTATGGAGTTTGAAAAAGAATTCAACATCCAGATCCCTGATGATCAGGCAGAAAAAATTACTACTGTAGGCCACGCTATTGCTTACATCGAAGAAGTAGTGAACAAGTAATATTTCTTTAACAGAAAATAATAATTTATGGAATTGAAAAGAGTAGTAGTTACCGGGTTTGGTGCTGTAACGCCTATTGGCAACAACACAAAAGAATACTGGGAAAACCTTGTGAAAGGCAAGAGCGGAGCCGCTCCTATTACTCTTTTCGATGCCTCAAATTTTAAAACAAGATTCGCCTGCGAAGTAAAAGGTTTCGATCCGTTAAACCATTTTGATAAGAAAGAAGCAAAAAAAATGGACCGTAATACACAGCTGGGGATGGTAGCCGCTAAGGAAGCCGTTTCCCACTCCCGTATTATGGAAGACAACGTAGACAAAAACCGGGTGGGCGTTATCTGGGGATCCGGAATTGGCGGTCTCGCGACTTTTGAAAAAGAAGTTCTTGGTTTTGCTGCTTCAGAAGGAATCCCGAGATTCAATCCTTTCTTTATTCCGAAAATGATCGCTGATATTACTCCAGGACATATCTCCATGGAATACGGCTTTCACGGACCCAATTATACCACCGTTTCTGCCTGTGCCTCATCTGCTAACGCTATTATTGATGCGAAAATGCTCATCCAGCTTGGCAAAGCTGATGTCATTGTTTGTGGTGGCTCAGAAGCAGCTGTTGCAGCAAGTGGTGTAGGAGGATTCAATGCCATGATGGCACTTTCAACCCGAAATGATGACCCTCAAACAGCTTCCAGGCCTTTTGATAAAGACCGGGATGGTTTTGTATTGGGCGAAGGAGCCGGCAGTATCATTTTAGAAGAGTATGAACATGCCAAAAAAAGGGGTGCTACCATCTATGCAGAACTGAAAGGAGGAGGTATGAGTGCAGATGCTTATCACATGACCGCTCCTCATCCGGAAGGATTGGGCGCATATATGGTGATGAAAAATTGTTTGGATGATGCGGAAGTGACCGCAGACGAGGTAGATCATATCAATATGCACGGTACTTCTACTCCGTTAGGTGATATTGCAGAATCAAATGCCATTTCCAAATTGTTGGGAGAACATGCGTTTGATATTCAGATCAATTCCACAAAATCCATGACGGGCCACTTATTAGGCGCAGCTGGGGTCATAGAAGCCATTGCAGCTCTGGGTACCATTATCCACGGAATCGTGCCGCCTACTATCAATCATTTTACAGATGATGAAAATATCGACAGCCGTTTGAATTTTACCTTCAATGAAGCTGTAAAAAAAGAAGTAAATGTGGCGATGAGCAATACCTTTGGTTTTGGTGGCCATAATGCATGTGTTCTGTTTAAAAAACTGTAAATCAGTACGATGGAGTTGCATAGGTACTTTCCTAAATTCCTAAAACAAAGAAAAAAAGTATTATCGGAGAAGGATTATTATCTGAGTTCCGAAATTGGTAGAATCATAGGTTGCGAAATTCAGAATATCAGCCTCTATCGCGAAGCTTTCTCTTTGAAATCTCCTCAGAAAGATCAGGAATTCAATAATTATGAACGTTTGGAGTTTTTAGGCGATTCCATATTGGGTTCTATTATTTCCTGTCATCTTTTCACCACTTATCCGGAAGCCAATGAAGGTTATCTGACTCAGATGAAATCTAAAATTGTCAACCGGAAAAACCTCAATAAAGTCGGCGACGATCTTAAAATTACAAAATACATTCAGACAGGAAACACCTGTACACTCAGCGAGAATATTTCAGGAAACCTCTTTGAATCGCTTATAGGTGCCGTTTATCTCGACTTGGGCTATAGCGCTTGTGAAAGAATTGTGTTGGAGCGACTTCTTACCCCCACAGAAATGACCAAACTTGAGAATAAAATTGTCAGTTATAAAGGTTTGCTTCTGGAATGGGCACAGAAAAATAAAGTCAGCATTCAGTATGAAACTTGCGAAGAATCCCGCCCGAATAAAAGTACCGTGTTCCGGTGTACTGTGTGGATAGCTGATGAAAAAACAGCCAACGCAGCAGAAACTTCCAAAAAGAAAGCTGAAGAAAAAGCGGCACAGAGAGCATTTTATGTTTTAAATAAAAAAGAAAATATCATTGGAAATTCAAAGAATCATTCTGGATGATACGGATACGGAAGAAGTCACAATAGCTTTGGTGAGGATGGCCAAAGAGATGCCGGATTTTGAGTTTTTCTTTCATGTCAACAGAATCAATACTTTTTCTTTCCAAAGAATCAATGATGTTATTGTAGAAGGCGATTACTTCCGATATTTCTTTCCAGTCTTTGAAGGATATAGTAAAGAAACCCAAATTTGCTACCGTTTTATTTCCAATAAATCTTCCGAAAGTTTTCAGAAAAAAGAAATCAATGAGCTTTTCATTGAGGAACAGAATGTTAAGTATTTATTAAATAATTTTCACGATACAGATTATATTATCAGCAGCTCAGACAGCTTAACTGAATTTTCCGTAATTTTGCTGCCTGAAAATCTTACTTTTCAGATTCAGGAAATTCTTTTGACATCTGACGAGGAGCTTTATCATATCCTTCAGTATTATGAATAAATATTTAAAAAGAACAAAAATAATAGCAACCTTGGGCCCGGCTTCTTCATCAAAAGAAATGATGACAGAGCTCATTAAGTCCGGAGTTGATATTTTCAGAATCAATTTTTCTCATGCCGATTACGAGATAGTTCATGCGAATGTAGAAATGATTCGCCAACTCAATCAGGAATTGGGAACTTCGGTAGCGATATTGGGCGATCTGCAAGGCCCTAAACTCCGGGTTGGGGTAGTGGAAGAAGGTTCCTATCTGAATCCGGGTGACATCCTTACTTTTACCAATGAGAAAATAGAAGGCGATTCCACCAAAGTGTACATGACGTATACGGAATTTCCGAGAGACGTAAAAGCAGGCGAAAGAATTCTGATTGACGACGGAAAGCTGGTATTGCAGGTCACAGAAACCAACGAATTGGATACCGTAAAAGCCGTCACCATTCAGGGAGGCCCTTTGAGTTCTAAAAAAGGGGTTAATTTACCGAATACCAATGTTTCACTTCCAGCACTTACCGAAAAAGATATTCAGGATGTCAAGCTGATGCTGGATCTGGAAATGGATTGGATTGCCTTGTCATTTGTGCGCCATGCTCAGGATATTATTGATCTCAAAAAACTGATTGAAAAGCATCCTAATCAACAGAGAACACCCATCATCGCTAAAATTGAAAAACCTGAAGGCGTCAAAAATATTGATGAAATATTGATGGAATGTGACGGACTGATGGTGGCCAGAGGCGATCTTGGAGTGGAAGTTCCTATGGAAGAAGTTCCGGCTATTCAGAAAATTTTGGTAGAAAAAGCCCGACACCATTCCAAGCCGGTTATTATTGCCACACAAATGATGGAAACGATGATCAAAAGCCTTACACCCACGCGAGCTGAGGTGAACGATGTAGCCAATTCCGTTTTGGATGGCGCTGATGCAGTCATGCTTTCCGGCGAAACCTCTGTGGGAAGATATCCGGTAGAAGTAGTGAGAAATATGGCTAAAATTGTGAAGAATATCGAAAGTACCAGTTTTTATGTTCAGAAAAATGCGCCGATCGAGAAAGAATTCAATTGCATTGACAGCCGCTTCATCACCAACAGAATTTGTCTGGCTGCGGTAAGAATTGCCAAAACTACCGATGTGGAAGCCATCATCACTTTAACCCATTCAGGATATACTGCGTTTCAAATTGCTGCACACCGCCCGAATTCCCACATTATTGTCTTCAGTTCCAACAGAAGGGTCACCACAATGCTCAACCTGCTTTGGGGTGTTCACGCTTATTATTACGACGGAACAAAATCTACCGATGAAACCATTATTCAGGTGAATCAGATGGTCAGAGATTTGGGATTCGTTGAGGAAGGTGATTTTGTGATTAATTTAAATGCTACTCCTGTAGAAGACAGCGGCAAAACCAATACTTTGAGATTAACGACGATATAAAATAACTCTCGTGTAAAAAGGAGTTATTTACTGCTCTCGGTTTTCAGCAGAACCGGTCCTCAACTGTGCGCTGTATAAAGCGGCATAATATCCGTTTTTTTGCAGAAGTTCAGTGTGTGGTCCTTCTTCCACAATAATTCCCTGATCCATCACAATGATTTTATCTGCCTTCTCGATTGTGGAAAGGCGGTGCGCAATGATAATGGACGTTCGGTCTTTCGTGATTTTCTCAGTCGCTTTTTGGATTAATTTTTCACTTTCCAGATCTACAGAAGAAGTGGCTTCATCTAAAATAAGAATCTTAGGATCAGAAAGATACGCTCGCAAAAAGGAAAGAAGTTGCCTTTGTCCAAGTGAAATGGAGCTTCCGCGTTCGCTCACTACATAATCATAACCGCCGGGAAGTTGTTGAATAAATTCATCTACCTCAATTTCTTCCGCTGCTTTTTTGATTTTGTCTAAACTTATGGTATCGTCGCCAAAAGCAAGATTTTCGGCTATACTTCCGTGAAACAAAAATACATCCTGAAGCACCACGCCAATATGGCTCCGAAGGTTATAGAGTTCATAATCTTTCAGATCAATATTGTCAATCAGAACTTTTCCTGAATTAATGTCATACAGTCTGGTAATCAAACTGATAATGGTTGATTTCCCTGCGCCTGTTGCACCGACAATAGCTACGTTTTCACCCGGATTTACAGTGAAACTGATTCCCTTCAGTACTTCCTGTTTTTCATCATAAGAAAAATGCACATTTTTAAATTCTATTTTCCCCTCGAATTGATTTTTGGTTACTGTTCCTTTGTTTGGAAGCGCAAAATCTTCATCTATTAATCCCAACACCCTTTCTGCGCCCACAATTCCTCGCTGGATATTGTTAAAACGGTCAGCGATCTGCCGTAAAGGGCGAATCAACATTGAAATATACTGAATAAACGCAATCACAACCCCTGCGCTAATGGTGATATAACCGCCATAAAACAGGATAAAGCCGATGAAAACCGATGAAATAAGTTCTACTACCGGAAAAAACAGCGAGAAAATAAAGACGGTTCTTAGCAGTGCCGATTTCAGGGTTTTATTAATTTCCTCAAATTTTTTAAATTCCTGTTCTTCACGGTTAAATACCTGAATAATCTGCATTCCCGCCAAACGTTCCTGTACGAATGAATTCTGATGCGCAGTCCAGGTTCGTTCATCACCGAAAGCTTTCTTCAGCCTTTTCTGAAAAAATCTTGTACTGAATACCATGAGCGGAAGAATAATCAGGGAAATGTACGTGAGATTTTCATTGGTTTGATACATCATGACCAATACAAATAGAATCCTGAGAATATCTCCGAAAACCATCAGAAAACCATCGGTGTAAACCGTGGCTATCGTTTCCACATCCCCGACAGCTCGAGTTACCAATTGCCCTATTGGCGTTTTATCAAAAAATGAAGTCTTAAAATAGATGAGTTTATGATACAGCCGTTCCCGGATATCGCGAATAACATTTTGAGAAATAAAATTGGAAAACCAAACCAAGAAAAAATTCAGAAAAGTTTCCAATACCACAAGTCCAATGAGCCAGTAGATGTGTTTCATCATCAGCGATTTGTCGCGAAGCTGAATGATGTCGGTATCCACAATTTGCATCGTAAGATAGGGCCTGTACGTGGAAACGATGGATAAAACCACTGAAATCAGCAATGCAATAATGAACCACGAACGGAATTTCATCCCAATCGTGAACAGTCTTTTGATGATTTGCCAAGTACTTTGTTTTTTCATTTTAAAACCGGGAATAGCTATAAAAAAGCCGAGTATTCAAAAAGGTAGCGCAAAAATAAGCAATTTAGACGGAAGCTTCTCGGGAAATAATTTCTGTAAAAATCTAAAAATCGTAACCCACATCTGCCAGAAAAAGCCCGTGTGCAGGAGCCGAAGTTCCTGCATGATTCCGGTTTTTGCTTTCTATAATTTTCCTAAGTTCCTCAGGTTCTGTTTTTCCGGTTCCGATTTCTACCATAGTTCCCACTATCGAGCGCACCATATTCCGAAGAAACCGATTGGCTGAAATGGTGAATTTCAATTCAGCTTCATTTTTTTCCCAATACGCTTTGTATATTTTGCAGAGATGGGTTTTATTGTCACCACCCGTTTTTGCGAAACTTTCGAAATCATCATAATCAAAAAGTATTTTGCAAGCCTCATTCATGCGATCCATGTCGATATCCCTTCTCCAGTATTGCCATGCGGAATCCTGTGTGAAAGGGTTTTTCTCAAGAGAAATATAATATTCGTACGTTCGGTAAGTTGCATCAAATCTCGCGTGTAAATCCTCTTTTACATTAAAAATTCTTTTTATGGCAATATCCGGCGGCAAAAAACTGTTGAGTTGAGACGGCAATTTTTCAGAAAGCAGAAGTGATGTATCGAAATGCGCAAACATTTTCCGCGCATGAACGCCGGTATCGGTTCTTCCGGCTCCTGTAATTTTGATGCTTTCTCTCAAAATCGTGGAAAGTGCTTTCTCCAATTCTTCTTGTACAGATACTTCCTTGGGCTGAATCTGATAGCCAAAATAATTCTTGCCGTGGTATGAAAATTCAATAAAATAACGCAAAACAGTAAACCTTATGATTTTTATGCTGCAAAAATAATTTAATTTCATCAGTTAAAGTCCGCTTTTGTTGAAAACTCATTTTAGATTAATTTTTAGAAAACATGAAAATCATTACTTTTGCATTCGTAATGAAAAGATGGTATCTCTACCCGTTTTCCTTAGTTTATAATTTGATCACCGTTTTCCGGAATATCTTTTATAATCTTGGAATTTTTAAAAGCACAAAGTTCAGAACGCCGATTATCAATGTCGGGAATCTTTCTGTGGGAGGCAGTGGCAAATCGCCTATGGTCATGTATCTGGCCGATTTTCTTTCAAAACATTATCGCACTGGTGTGCTTTCCCGCGGTTATGGGAGGGTTACAAAAGGCTACGGAATTGTAAATTATGACAGTCATTACAAAATAGTTGGCGACGAGGCAATGCAGCTTTTTGAGCGGTACAAAAACCGTTTCGTAATAGGAGTTTCAGAAGAGAGAGTTCCTGGTGCCAGAAAAATCATCGAAGATATGGAACTGGATGTTCTGGTATTGGATGATGCGTATCAGCATCGTGCCATAAGAGCCGGACTGAATATTCTGATGACGGATTATAATGATCCGTATTTCAAAGATTTTGTTTTGCCCGCAGGCGATCTTCGGGAAAGCAGAAGAAACTCAAAAAGAGCACAAATCATTATGGTTTCAAAATGTCCTCCGGATTTGACGGATGAAAAGAAACAGTATTTTATTTCCCGAATCAGGCCACGACAGAATCAGCGTGTGTTTTTCTCCTCCATTTCTTATGATGAACATATTTATTCCGTCGATAAAAAGTTGCCGGATAATAATTTGGCGTACTACGACATTCTCCTCATCACAGGAATTGCCAATCCGAAACCGCTCTTGCAGCATCTCTCACGATTTTCTGACCGTGTGAAGCACCTTAAATTTAAAGATCATCACCATTTTTCAGATAATGATGTAAAAAACATCCTTAACGAGTATAAAAAAATGGGTGAATACCGAATCATTCTTACGACTGAAAAGGACTATGTACGTTTAAAAACTTTTGATTATCTTAGAGATTTGGTTTTCTATTGGCCTATAAATGTCAATATTGGCCAACATCAGGAATTCAACCAAATTATTATGAATTATGTTAGGAAAAATTAAAGAAACCGCTACTTTTATCAAAAATATTATTCGTGAAACTCCTGAATTTGCGATTGTTTTGGGTTCTGGTTTAGGAGCTTTGAAACATGAAGTAGAGGCGGAGCATATTCTGGAGTATCATGAAATTCCACATTTTCCACAAACAACCGTCGTAGGACACGGAGGCAAACTTATTTACGGAACGCTGGAAGGGAGAAAAGTGCTGATGATGAGCGGTCGCTTTCATTATTATGAAGGCCATGATATGCAAACCGTTACTTTCCCTTTCCGGGTTTTTCATTGGTTAGGAATTAAAAATTTAATACTTTCCAATGCTTCGGGTGGCGTGAATCCTTATTTCAATGTTGGCGATATTATGGTAATTCGGGATCATATCAACATGATGCCTGAGCATCCGCTGCGCGGAAAAAATATAGACGAATTAGGTCCAAGGTTTGTGGATATGAGCGAGCCGTACAATAAAAAAATGATTGAAACCGCACAAGCAGTAGCATCAGAAGAGAATATTAAAATGCATTCCGGGGTTTATCTCGGTCTTCAAGGTCCTACTTTTGAAACGCCAGCAGAATACGGAATGGTACGCGCTATGGGTGGTGACGCTGTGGGAATGAGCACCGTCCCGGAAGTGATTGTTGCGAAGCATCAGGGAATGAACTGTTTCGGAATTTCCATTATTACCGATTTGGGAGGTCCTGAAATTGCTTTTACTGTTTCCCATGAAGAAGTGTTGGCTGCTGCCGATAAAGCGATGCCGAACGTCATTAAAATTGTGAAAGGCTTGGTGAGAAATTATCACGAAGATTAAAATCATTTTAAATGAAAATTATAAACCTTATCCACTAGCGATGAGGTTTTTTTAAGATATTCATCAGGTTTCATCTTGAGTTTACTTCAATGAAAAAGGCTGCAAAGAATAAACTTCACTACGATATTTTTTTTTTGATCGCATTTAAGCAAGCTCCGAGCCTTTAACTCATAATAACTTGTGGAATAAATATTTATATCGTACATTTGCACTCCTTTTGAAGTTATCCATTGTTCCAAAAGTTTTAAAAACATATTTTCAGATCCACTCTTTCCTTATTGGGAAGGAGATTTCTGCTTTTTGATACTTTTGGAATTTCGGATTTTTTTCATCAGGAAATAAAAAATATTTTGCATTACCCCGTGAAAAGATATACCGGCGTTGCAGTAAGAATGAGATTTTAGAATAAAGAAACAAGATCAAAGACTATTTCTGCAAACGGATAACTTCAGTTCAGTCTTTTCTGTTTCCTCTTTTTCTCCCGTCTTTTCTGATATTTTTTGTGTGAACAAAATATTTTTTAACCCCAACAATTTTTTTATTACTTTATGAGTAAATCTAAAGCAACAAAAAACACTGCAGAACTTTCGGCTAAGGAAAGGATCAACTTTTCCTCTGCGAAAGGACGTATTGTAGCACCGGATTTTCTGGATGTGCAGTTGGCCTCTTTCACAGATTTCTTTCAGCTGGATACGCTTCCGGAAGACAGAGTGAGTGAAGGGCTTTACAAAACCTTTCAGGAAAATTTTCCAATTACCGATTCCAGAAATCAATTTGTATTAGAGTTTTTGGATTATCTGGTAGATTCCCCTCGTTACTCAATCGATGAGTGCGTAGAAAGAGGATTAACCTACTCCGTTCCATTGAAAGCGAGACTAAAGCTGTATTGTACAGACCCTGAGCACGAGGATTTCCAAACCGTGATTCAGGATGTTTATTTAGGCCCGGTTCCGTATATGACGCCTTCAGGTTCGTTCATTATCAACGGAGCAGAGCGTGTTATCGTAACACAGTTGCACAGGTCGCCGGGGGTATTCTTCGGACAGACTTACCACGCCAACGGTACCAAACTTTATTATTCCAGAATTATCCCTTTCAAAGGTTCCTGGATGGAATTTACTACGGATATCAACAACGTAATGTATGCGTATATTGACCGTAAGAAAAAATTACCTCTTACTACTTTACTGAGAGCCATCGGTTTTGAATCTGATAAAGATATTCTTCAGATTTTTGATCTTGCAGAAGAGGTGAAAGTTTCTAAAGCTGCTCTTAAAAAAGTAGAAGGCAGAACTTTGGCTGCGCGAGTTTTGAACACCTGGTTTGAAGATTTCGTAGACGAAGATACAGGAGAAGTGGTTTCTATCGAAAGAAATGAAATTATCCTTGAAAGAGAAACGGTTCTTGAAAAAGAACATATCGATATCATTTTGGATGCTGGTGTGAAGTCAATTTTGATTCACAAAGAAAACTCAAACGAATTTTCTATCATCCAGAATACATTACAAAAAGACCCTACAAACTCTGAAAAAGAGGCTGTGGAATATATCTACCGTCAGCTGAGAAATGCAGATCCGCCAGATGAGGAAACGGCAAGAGGAATTATCGAAAAATTATTCTTCTCCGAGCAGCGTTATTCATTAGGAGAAGTTGGGCGTTACCGTCTGAACAAAAAATTAGGATTAAACATTCCTGAAACCACAGAAGTTTTAACCAAAGACGATATCATCGCTATTGTTCGCCACCTTATTGAGTTGGCCAACTCTAAAGCGGAGGTGGACGATATTGACCACCTTTCTAACAGAAGGATTAAAACCGTTGGTGAGCAGTTGGCAGGACAGTTCGGCGTAGGTCTTTCCAGAATCGCAAGAACAATTCGCGAGAGAATGAATGTGCGTGATAACGAGATTTTTACGCCAGTTGATTTGGTGAATGCGAAGACATTAACCTCGGTAATCAACTCTTTCTTTGGTACCAACCAGCTTTCACAGTTTATGGACCAAACGAACCCGTTGTCGGAAATCACACATAAGAGAAGATTGTCGGCTTTAGGGCCTGGAGGTCTTTCAAGAGAAAGAGCAGGTTTCGAAGTTCGGGACGTTCACCATACACACTACGGAAGAATCTGTCCGATTGAAACTCCGGAAGGACCAAACATCGGTTTAATTTCGTCGTTAGGTATCTATGCGAAAATCAACAGCTTAGGATTTATTGAAACACCCTACAGAAAAGTAGAAAACGGAAAAGTAGATTTAAAATCGAAACCGATATATCTGAATGCAGAAGATGAAGAGGATAAGGTAATCGCACAGGCTAACGTTGACCTGAACGAAGACGGAGTGTTCGTAACAGACAGAGTTATTGCCCGGTTGGATGGTGATTATCCTGTAGTAGAACCTCAGCAGGTAGATCTTATCGACATTGCACCAAACCAGATTTCCGGTATTTCTGCATCCTTGATTCCGTTTTTGGAACATGACGATGCGAACCGTGCCTTGATGGGATCCAACATGATGCGCCAGGCAGTGCCATTGTTGATGCCGGATGCACCGATTGTAGGAACAGGTCTTGAAAAACAAGTAGCAAAAGATTCCAGAATTCTGATCAATGCAGAAGGGTCCGGAATTGTAGAATATGTAGATGCTGATAAAATTGTTATTAAATATGACAGAAGTGAGGATGAAGACATCGTAAGCTTCGAATCAGCAACCAAAACTTATAATCTGACCAAATTCAGAAAAACCAACCAAGGTACAACCATCACTTTAAGGCCTAATGTAAGAGTAGGCAATAAAGTTCATGAAGGACAGGTGCTTTGCGACGGTTATGCAACTGAAGATGGCGAGTTGGCGTTGGGTAGAAACCTTACCGTAGCATTCATGCCTTGGAAAGGATATAACTTTGAGGATGCCATCGTAATTAACGAAAAAGTGGTTCGTGAGGACTGGTTTACGTCAATTCACGTAGATGAATATTCTCTTGAAGTTCGTGATACCAAATTAGGAATGGAAGAACTCACGGCAGATATCCCGAATATCTCTGAAGAGGCTACCAAAGACCTTGATGAAAACGGTATGATTAGAATTGGAGCCGACGTGAAGCCTGGCGACATTATGATCGGTAAAATTACGCCTAAAGGTGAATCTGATCCTACACCGGAAGAAAAATTACTGAGAGCGATCTTTGGTGATAAAGCCGGCGATGTGAAAGATGCCTCCCTGAAAGCAGACTCTTCATTAAGAGGAGTGGTGATCAACAAAAAGCTGTTCTCCAGAAATATCAAGGATAAAAAGAAAAGAGCGGAAGAAAAACTTAAATTGGAAGAAATCGAAAACGGCTACAAAGCAAAATTCGATGATTTAAGAAATACTCTAATCGAAAAACTTGGGACTTTGGTTAACGGGAAAACTTCACAAGGCGTGAATAACGATTTGAGTGAAGAAATCATTGGAAAAGGAGTTAAATTTTCTACTAAACTGTTGCAAAGCGTTGAAGATTATGTGAATGTTAGCGGTTCTGACTGGACTGTTGATAATGACAAAAATAATCTCATTAAGCAATTGATTCATAACTATAAAATCAAGTTTAATGACATTACCGGTGTAAAAAACAGAGAGAAATTTGCTGTTTCCATCGGGGATGAACTTCCTGCAGGAATCATGAAACTTGCCAAAGTTTATGTCGCTAAAAAACGTAAACTGAACGTTGGTGATAAAATGGCAGGGCGTCACGGTAACAAAGGTATTGTTTCACGTATTGTTCGTGAAGAAGATATGCCGTTTCTGGAAGATGGAACTCCTGTAGATATCATTTTGAATCCGCTAGGTGTGCCTTCACGTATGAACATCGGACAGATTTATGAAACTGTTCTTGGATGGGCCGGTCAAAAACTGGGTCTTAAGTTCGCTACTCCGATTTTCGACGGTGCATCATTGGATGACATCACGAAATATACGGATGAAGCAGGTTTGCCAAGATACGGAAGTACATATCTGTATGACGGTGGAACGGGTGAGAGATTCACCCAACCGGCCACTGTAGGTGTGATTTATATGTTGAAATTAGGCCACATGGTGGA
>JADMKO010000062.1 GCA_015478785.1 Chryseobacterium sp.
GATCGCATTAGGCATCGGTGCGATTATTGGAGCCGGATTATTTTCTCTCACCGGAATTGCAGCGGCCGAACACGCAGGTCCCGCTGTTACCCTCTCGTTCATCGTGGCTGCCATAGGTTGCGCCTTTGCCGGATTGTGTTATGCTGAATTTGCCTCCATGATTCCCGTTGCCGGAAGCGCCTACACCTATTCTTATGCAACAATGGGAGAATTTATGGCATGGATTATCGGCTGGGATTTGGTGCTGGAATACGCCCTTGGTGCAGCAACAGTAGGCGTTTCGTGGTCCAGATATTTCCTGGAATTATTGAATAAATTTGGAATTCATCTTCCTCCCGAGTTGATTTGTTCTCCGTGGGAAACCCTGAAATTGGGGGACGGAACCGTCATTGAAGGAGGAATTATCAACCTTCCTGCAGTATTTATCGTTTCGCTGCTTTCTTTGGTTTTGATCCGTGGGATGAGAGAATCTTCCGGTATTAACAATATTTTGGTTATTTTGAAAGTAGCAGTAGTCATTGTTTTTATCGCGCTGGGTTGGGCATACATGAATCCTGATAACCATATCCCTTATATTCCTGAAAACCAGGGTGAATTTGGAAAATTCGGATGGAGCGGAATTGCAATGGGCGCGGCTACAGTGTTCTTTGCCTTCATCGGTTTTGATGCTGTTTCTACAGCAGCACAGGAAACGAAAAACCCTCAAAAAGGAATGCCCATCGGGATTTTAGGATCACTCGTCATCTGTACTATTTTATATGTACTTTTCTCACACGTGATGACAGGGCTTTTGCCATATCAGGAGTTTGCCAATGATGCCAAACCGGCCGCAACTGCCTTTGCGCAAACACCATATGGTTTCCTTCAAACCGCTCTTATTGTCGCTATTCTGGCAGGATATACATCGGTAATTCTCGTCATGCTGATGGGACAAAGCCGCGTTTTTTATTCAATGAGCCGTGACGGATTGCTTCCGAAATTCTTTGGTGAAGTTCATCCGAAATTCCGGACGCCCTGGAAAACCAATATCTTTTTTCTGTTTTTTGTAAGTCTTTTTGCAGGTTTTGTGCCGATTTCAGATTTAGGCCATATGGTTTCCATCGGAACATTACTAGCCTTCGTTCTAGTAAGTATAGGCGTTTTGGTGATGAGGAAAACCCAGCCTAATGCACCGAGAGGTTTTCGCACACCTTGGGTTCCTTTCGTTCCCATTATGGGAGTTTTGGTCTGTGTTGGATTAATGCTATCGTTGCCAGGAGAAAGCTGGCTGCGACTGATGGCATGGATGGCACTTGGTATTCTGATTTATTTTGTTTACAGCAAGAAAAACAGCAAGTTAAATTCTTAAATTAAACGAGAAATTTCTCATTGAAAGAATCGTTTCAAAAATACAATCCGCTTCAGCAGAGGCGGATTTTTCATGATATATCGCATTCAGTAGTGACGATTTACAGGAAAATAATTTCGTAATTTTGTAAAATGAATTCATCACTTGTAAACAAGTACAATATACCCGGCCCACGATATACTTCTTATCCAACGGTGCCGTTTTGGGACGAATCCGGATTTTCTGCAGAACAGTGGAAGCATTCGGTCATCAGATCATTTCATGAAAGTAATGATGAAGAAGGCATCTCCCTTTATATTCACCTGCCTTTTTGTGAACAGCTCTGCACTTTTTGTGCCTGCCATAAACGCATAACCAAACAACATTCCGTAGAAACGCCCTATCTGGAAACTGTCCTGAAGGAATGGGACCTTTATCTGAAACTTTTTGGAAAAAAACCTAAAATAAAGGAATTGCATTTGGGTGGCGGAACACCGACTTTCTTCTCTCCAGCCAATCTTAAAATTCTTCTGGAAGGCATTTTTTCCAAATCAGAAATTGCCGAATACCCTGAATTTTCTTTTGAAGGACATCCCAACAACACGACGAGGGAACATCTTCAGACTCTTTACGATTTAGGATTCAGAAGATGCAGTTTTGGCGTTCAGGATTACGATCCTCAGGTTCAGAAAGCCATCAACAGAATTCAGCCTTTTGAAAATGTGGAACAAGTAACACGATGGGCTCGTGAAATAGGTTATACCAGTGTTTCACATGATCTCGTTTTTGGTTTGCCTTTCCATAGTTGGGAGAAAATGGAATTTACCATTCGTAAAACATTGGAATTGAGGCCGGATCGTTTGGCTTTTTATTCCTACGCCCACGTTCCGTGGATAAAAGGAGTGGGACAGCGCGGTTTTGATGAAAATGACCTTCCGAGCGGAGATGAAAAACGCAAACTTTACGAAAACGGCAAGGTTCTTTTGGAGCAATTGGGATATAAAGAAGTTGGGATGGATCATTTCGCGCTGGAGCACGACGATCTTTACCAATCCATGATCAACGGAAAAATACACCGGAATTTTATGGGATACACTTCCAGCAAAACTCAGCTGATGGTAGGATTGGGAATGAGTGCCATCTCCGATTCCTGGTATGCTTTTGCTCAAAATGAAAAGACGGTGGAAGCGTATCAGAAGCGTGTAGAACAAGGAGAAATTCCCGTTATCAAAGGACATATTCTGAATAATGAAGATTTGATTATCCGGAAACATATTCTTAATCTGATGTGCCGATTAGGAACGACCTGGAACTCCGATACCGTTTTTCCTGAACTTCCGCTTGCTTTGGACGCTTTGAAGGAAATGGAAAATGACGGGTTGGTAGAACTATCAGAAAACTCCATTACGATTACCGAACAAGGAAGGGCGTTCACGCGGAATGTGGCCATGACGTTCGACTTGAGAATGATGCGAAATCAGCCGGAAACCCGGATATTTTCAATGACAATTTAATAAAAAAGGCAAACCATAATTTTCATTTTAACATAAAAATAACGAAATAAGTCACTAAAAAGGTGACAAATATCTTATTTTTGCCCAAGAATATAATTTGATAAAAGGCTTGTATTCATTAACTTTGGTGTTTAGAATGAATTGAAACAATGAAAAAAGCGTGGGCAATATTCTTCCTTCTCACTTTTCTGAATGCGCATACCGCTTTCGGAGAGGTGTTGAAATTGCCAATTCTTATTCATCATTATATTGAACATTCCGAACAGGATCAGGATGCTTCTATCATTCATTTTTTCGTAAAACATTATCAGGGAAATGCAGATCATCAGCATAAAAACAGCCATAATGATCACGATAAACTGCCGTTCAAAACCGTAGACGGACACCTCTATTCGGTGGTTTCTATTGTTCCTCAGAATTACATAGAAATTTCCCATCATATTAAAATCATTTCCGCTTTAAAAATCCCAGCCTGCTCTCAGGAAAATTACGCCAACGCTTCCTTGAAAAACATTTGGCAACCGCCGCGTTTTAGCTAATCATTTTTAAGCATTTATCTTCAAAAAGGGTAAATGACATATCACAGTGTTCGTATCGCTTTGATTACAACACCTATCTCTAATGATTAATTAAAATAAAAATGCTGAATAAAATCATTGAGTTTTCTATTAAAAATAAACTCATTATCGGGTTATTCGTGCTTGGTTTAATAGGATATGGCAGCTATGAGCTCAACCGGCTTCCCATTGATGCCGTACCCGATATTACCAACAATCAGGTTCAAGTGATAACTGTTGCTCCCGCTTTGGGCGCACCTGATGTAGAACGGCTCATCACTTTTCCCATCGAACAGGTCAATAACAACATTCCCGGACTTTTAGAACTTCGAAGTTTTTCACGCTTCGGCTTATCGGTGGTGACAATTGTTTTCGAAGACAATATCGACATTTACTGGGCGAGACAACAGGTTACCGAACGTTTACAGCAAGCGCAGAATCAAATTCCGGAAGGCTTTGGAACGCCTGTTTTGGCCCCGGTAACCACCGGTTTGGGCGAAATTTATCAATACACAGTTCGACCTAAGAAAGGTTACGAAGGAAAATTCGACGCCATGGAACTCCGGACTATTCAGGATTGGATCGTCCGAAGACAATTGCTGGATGTGAAAGGCGTTGCCGAAGTCAGCAGTTTTGGCGGTTTGCTGAAACAATATGAAATAGCAGTGGTTCCCGAAAAACTGTTAGCGTATAACCTCACCATCGGCGATGTGTTCAGTGCTCTGGAAAAAAACAATCAGAATACCGGTGGTTCCTATATCGAAAAAGGGCCTACCATTTTGTTTATCCGCTGCGAAGGCTTGGTGGGCAGTATGGAAGATATCGAAAATATCGTGGTCAAAAATTTACCCAACGGATTGCCGCTTCTGATTCGCGATGTGAGTGAGGTTCGTTTGGGAAGTGCACCCCGTTTTGGTGCAATGACTTACAATGGCGAACAGGAAGTTTCCGGTGCTGTGGTAATGATGCTGAAAGGTGCAAACAGCAATGAAGTTATCAAAAACATCAAAGAAAGAATTTCACAAATCGAAAAAACTTTGCCGGAAGGCGTAATGATTGATGCTTTTCTGGACCGAACCAAAATGGTCAATAATTCCATTGATACCGTGACTACTAATCTCATGGAAGGAGCCTTAATTGTCATTTTTGTATTGGTGCTTTTCCTCGGAAACCTGAGAGCCGGTTTACTGGTGGCTTCGGTAATTCCGCTTTCTATGCTTTTCGCCATTATCCTGATGAACACCTTTGGCGTAAGCGGAAATCTGATGAGTTTAGGCGCACTGGATTTTGGATTGATCGTGGATGGAGCCGTTATTATTGTTGAATCTATTTTACACAAACTTTCGCACAGCAAGACCTTTAGAAACGTTACCCAACTTTCCCAATCCGAGATGGATCAGGAAGTGAAAACTTCAGCATCAGGAATGATGAACAGTGCAGTTTTCGGCCAGATTATTATTTTAATTGTTTACCTGCCCATTTTCACATTACGGGGCATTGAAGGGAAAATGTTTATGCCAATGGCCCAAACGGTGGTCTTTGCGCTTTTGGGTGC
>JADMKO010000063.1 GCA_015478785.1 Chryseobacterium sp.
AAAGTGAACTGTTTGGACACGTGAAAGGATCTTTCACCGGAGCCATAAAAGACAAACAGGGAAAATTTGAATTGGCGAACAACGGTACTATTTTTCTGGACGAAATCGGGGATATGAGCCTTATCGCGCAGGCAAAAGTACTTCGTGCATTGCAGGAAAGCAAGGTTTCGCCCGTGGGAAGCGACAAAGAAATAAAAGTGGATGTGAGAGTTTTAGCTGCCACCAACAAGAATATGCAGGCTGAAATAGAAGCCGGACGCTTTCGGGAAGACCTCTATCACAGACTTTCCGTTATTGAAATATATGTTCCGCCTTTGGAGGAAAGAAAAGAGGACATTCAAATGCTGGTGGAACATTTTGCTAAAATTATTGCAGACGAACAAGGAAATGCAACCAAAGTATTTGATCCTGAAGCCATCAAAAGCCTAGAAAATTTCAACTGGACAGGAAACATCCGGGAACTCCGGAATATTGTGGAACGGCTCATCATCTTAGGAGGAAGCCCCGTTTCAGCAGAAGATGTGGCAGCATTTGTCAGAAAATAAGTTTACACAATAACTCATATCATAAAGAAGTTTGCAGTATTTTTGCTGCAAATTTTTTTGTTTAAATTCATGAGTTTTCTGCATAAAAAATATACCCGGGAAGCCCTTGTTCTGGCGGTTCCGGTAATGCTGACCCAATTAGGCCAGGTTTCAGTACAACTTTTTGATAACATCATTGTCGGAAACTTGTTGGGAGCTAATGCACTGGCAGCCGTTTCTCTGGGAAATGCACTGTTTATCTCAGTTTTTATCTTCGGACTGGGTATTTCGTTTGCTATTCCGCCCTTGGTTTCTCAGGCTCATTCCAGGATGAAACACCACCGTATCATGTCGGTTTTCCAGCACGGACTGGTGCTCAATATGGCAGTGGGATTCCTCCTCATGCTTTTGATATTAGGATTTATTCCTCTTCTTGAACATCTCAATCAGCCACCGGAAATTATTCCTGATACTCAGGATTTTATCATGATAATGGCGTTCAGTATTCTTCCCTTTATGGCTTTTCAGACTTTGCGTGAAGTTTCGGAAGGTTTGGGATATACCATTGGTGTTACCAAAGCTACAATTATCGCCAATGTTATTAATATTGCGCTTAATTATGTTTTCATTAAAGGAATGTTCGGTTTTCCAGAAATGGGTGTGAAAGGTTCTGCATTAGCTACGCTAATCGCGAGAATTTTCATGTTGGTTTTTCTGTATGCTGTAATGGTAAATCACGAAAAAACAAAAAGATACGTGAGAAATTTCACCCTCAAAGTGAATGATCTTCGCAAAGAAATGTTCGCTAAGATGTTGAAAATTGGCCTTCCAACTGCACTACAAATGTTCTTTGAAATAACAGCTTTTGCTGGTGCAGCTTTCATCTGCGGACTGGTTTCCGCGAAGGATATTGCGTCGCACCAGATCGCTCTCAGCATGGCGTCTTTCACTTTTAATCTTTGTATCGGCTTCAGTGTGGCATCTACTGTGATGATTGGCAGAAAATTCGGACAACAGGACTTTCTGGAACTCCGCAAAATCGGTATCAATAATCTGAAAATCACTTTTATTTATATGGGAATCTGTGGCGTTTTCTTTATTGCCGCTCGAGAAATTTTACCCACTTTTTTCACGAAAAAAGAAGATGTAGAAGTAATTGCCTTGGCATCAAAACTCCTCATTATTGCAGCGCTCTTCCAGCTGTCTGACGGAATTCAGGTAACTGCATTAGGAATTCTAAGAGGAATTCAGGATGTGAAAATCCCGAGTTATTTAACGTTTTTTTCCTATTGGATTATTGCCATTCCTTTGGGTTACTTTTTGTGTGTTACATTAAAAATGGGCGCTTTCGGAATGTGGATTGCATTAGGTCTCGGGTTGACCGTTTCAGCACTACTTCTCGTTTCAAGGGTTTTAAAACTGACCAAAAACAGGATCGTTCATTCAAAATAATAAATCATTATGCAAGTTGATATCAGAAGACTGACCTTAGATGACTATCAGAATTTAATAGAAGTCATGAAAAAATCATATCCCGAAATGCGGGACGATGTTTGGGACAAAAGGAATATTCAGAAACTGACTTCCATATTTCCGGACGGGCAAATCTGTGTCACTGTGGATGGTAAAGTGGCGGCCGCGTCTTTGGCCATTATCGTTCAGTATGAATTGTATGGTGATGATCATACGTATGCAGAAATTACCGGAAACGGCAGTTTCAATACGCATTATAATTCTGGAAATGTTCTTTATGGAATCGAAATGTTCGTAGATCCCGAATTCCGTTCTCTGCGTCTGGGAAGAAGATTGTATGATGCGCGGAAAGAACTTTGCGAACAGCTGAATCTGAAAGCCATCGTTATCGGAGGAAGGATTCCGAATTATCATGAATACATGCATGAGCTCACTCCGCGACAGTATATTCAAAAAGTGAGAAAAAAAGAAATTTACGATCCGGTTCTTACTTTTCAGCTTTCCAACAGCTTTCAGCCGATCAGAATTTTAAAAAATTATCTTCCCGGCGATACTTCTTCCCAAGAAAACGCAGTTTTGCTGGAATGGAGTAATATCTACTACAGCGCAAGGCCCAACACGATGCAGGATCCCGTGGTAAGGCTCGGGTTGGTACAATGGCAGATGCGGCATTTCAAAAGTCTGGATGAGTTTTTTGAACAGGTGGAATTTTTTGTGGATGTAATGTCCGATTACAAATCCGATTTTGTGATGTTTCCGGAACTTTTCAATACGCCTTTATTGGCTCCATACAATCACCTTTCGGAAAGAGAAAGTATGCTGGAACTTGCACAACTGACAGAAAAAATAAAACAGAAAATCTCAGAATTTGCCATCAGTTACAATGTGAATATTATTTCTGGAAGTATGCCGCTGGAAGAAGACGGAGAACTGTATAACATCAGCTATCTGCTTCACAGAGATGGAAAAACCGATGAATACCGAAAAATCCACATTACGCCCAACGAAAAAAAATACTACGGAATGAAAGGCGGCAGCGAAATAAAAGTGTTCGATACCGACTGCGGAAAAGTTGGCCTGGCGATATGTTATGATGTAGAATTTCCGGAATTACCAAGAATTTTAGCGGATGAAGGAATGAAAATCCTTTTTGTGCCTTATCTTACGGATACTCAAAACGCTTATATGCGAGTACGTAATTGTGCCGCAGCAAGAGCGATTGAAAATGAATGCTATGTCGCTATCGCAGGTTGTGTAGGGAATTTGCCGGGTGTTAATAATATGGATATTCAATACGGACAGGCAGCGGTTTTCACCCCTTCAGATTTTGCATTTCCTTCCAATGCCATCAAAGGAGAAGCGACTCCCAATACGGAAATGACCCTGATTGTAGATGTAGATCTTAATCTGCTGAAAGAACTTCACCACAACGGCGATGTTCAGATTATGAACGACCGCCGGAAAGATCTTTATTATATTGGACTCAACAAATAAAACAAACGGTCTCAGGAATTCCTAAGACCGTTGTTTTTTTATTTTTTAATGAATTTGTACGACTCTTTATCCGCTTTCAAAATATACATTCCGGGTTGAAGATGCTCAACATCTATAGAATTTGAATGTTGGAAAGGCTGTTTTTTATACAGCACTACCCTGCCGTTCATGTCGATAATTGTCGCTTCCGAAATGGTATGTAACCGATTTCCTTTGAGATAAAGAAAATGTTGCACAGGATTGGGATAAACCGAAGAAGTTGTAGAATGGATTTCCGCAGTTTCTGTCGCTGCTAAACTTCCTAAATTCTGACAATAATTGCTCGGATGTTGTTGCCATTCTGCAAAATCAAAAATATTTGTCGGATTATTTATCGTATTCAGTCGGTACAGTGACATGTTTCCGGTGCTGTTCACACTTCCTTTTGTACCAATAGCATCCACGGTTCCAAAACCCTGATATGCCAATTCTATATACTGACTTCCCGTAAACGTAAGCGGCGTGGAAGCCGTCACGAATTTTGCCTGCTCATTCGTATAACAGGTGAAATTTGAATTGGGATTCAGGATAACGAAAACTTCACCGTGCGCAACAGTTCCTTCCAGTTGAAACCGGTCTGAAAAATAATAACTTCCTGTGGAAGAATTCTGAAATTGAATATTTAGATTGTAGTTGTTCAGATTCACTTCGTGGCCAGTGTTATTGGTAATTTCAATCGCTTTATTATTGCCACTTCCTTCCAGATATTTGGTGATCATGAGATCTTTTGCATACTGATCTGAAGCCGTTGTCGTAACCGTAACCGTATTGCTCTCAGGCGATTCCAGATAGCCTTTATCAAAAGATTTTACGGTAAAAGTATAGGTGGAAGAAGGCGAAAGCTGGTCAATAGAAATATTTGTTTTTTTTGTCGTTGTCACCGGTGTCGAAGCACCATTCATATAAATCCGATATCCTAAAATGTCGGTATCCGCACTTGGTGTCCAACTCAGGTTTACAAAATGGGCGTTCTGCTGTGTAGAAACGAGGCTGGAAGGTGCTGCCGGAGCAATTCCGTCGGGAGTTTCAGACCAAATAAGATTGACCCAATTCGGGTGATCAACAAAAGGATTTCTGTTTTTCTGAATACTGAATACGGCGTTATTGCGGTCGATTTCCCGCTGCGAAACCGGATCCAGAATATGCCATTGTTTCAGCATTTCAAGGTAAGCCGGATCGAAAGCGCGTTCTTCAGTACCGTCCAACGGCGATTGGTCGTTGGTTGGTGTAATCGTTCCGCTACCTAACAGATGATTGAAAGAACTTAATTTCCCTTCGTAACGAACTGCAAAATATAATAAAGCTCTGGCAACATCTCCTTTAAATTCATCAATCGGTTCATATACTCTTCCGGTGTAAGCGTAATTCGGAA
>JADMKO010000064.1 GCA_015478785.1 Chryseobacterium sp.
AGAAAAACAGATTACAGCTTTCTAAAAAACTATGGTATCCGCATGAAATCAGGCTCTCGGAAACAGGAATTGCAGCCGAAGTTCTGGAAAGCCGTTTTGCAGGAAACCATTACCGGAACAGAGTTTTGATGCAGGATATTCTTTTATTACAGTATTCTCAGCAACCTGTTCAGAATCAGATAAAATTATCATTCTCTGAGAAAGGGTGATTTTCCGATTCAGGATAATTCTGAATCAATACCGCCAAAGTGTGAAGGAAGATTCAGATAAATTACCATTTCTCTCAAATTCTCAGCATCATTTCAAGCTTGCTTCATACGCTTCCCAGCCTGCAATTTTATAGGAAAGTGCAGCTTGTTCGGGGTTTTCCGCTTTGTAAATTCCGCGGCCTACGATGATAAAATCGGTGTGAAGATTTCTGAAAACATGATCAGGTGTATTGTATTGCTGGCCTTTTCCGTCACCTGATGTTTCCATATTTACTCCCGGCGTGAAAAGCAGCAACTCTTCCGGCAACTCATTCTGAGCAACTCCGCCGATGATATTGGGATGTGATTGCGCAATTTTCGTTGCTTCATCACGGTAGTTTTTATCTGTCAGCGTTCCTTCGGAAGACATTCCCAAAATCGCAATGACACCGCAATTATGAAAATAATCCAGCGAGGAATAACCGCCGATCACATGAGAAGTGATTAAATCTGCCCAGTTGGATATTTTGTACATACCATAGGAATACTGAAGATCCTGAGTATTTCCGATATCCGCAAATTTACGGTCTTCCATCAACATGAAATTGTGTTTTGCAGCGATATCAATCAGTGGAATGATGGTTTGGTCGTAATCGAAATCGGTAATTACATCCATATGGGTTTTGAGTGCGACAATATGAGGGCCGGTTTTTTCTGCAAATTCATGCAATTCTTTTGTGGTAAGGACGTCCGCCGAAGCAATAAGGTTTGATTTTTTTTCAAGAGCTATTTCCAGCAGTTTTTTTGCTTTGGAATGCTCCAGATTTTCTAGTTTATATTCGTAAGTAAGATGTTTTGGGTCTTCAAATTTCACCATATTTCCGGAGAGAAAATCATTGATGCGACCAATTTCCTCATCATCCAGTTTACCTTCTTCTTTTAAAATAGCGCAAACTTCCGTGATGTTGAACAGCGTATGAACCCGGAATCCTCTGCTTTCCAGCAGTTCTTTTCCTCCCTGTTGCCTGTCGAGAACCACGATGATATCGGAAACGGTAATGCCTTCATTTTCAATTTCAGGAATAGTTTCCAGAAGCGACGTTCCGGAAGTGATGACGTCTTCCACCAAAAGACAATTCTGGCCTTTTCGGTACAGGCCTTCGATCATTTTTTTGGTTCCGTGTTGTTTGGCTTCTTTCCTCTTAATAATTAGGGGCAAATAACTTTCCAGCGACATGGCTGTAGCCATGGGAAGTGCAGCGTAAGGAACTCCACAGATCAAATCAAAATTATCCAGAGGCAGCATTTCCAGCATATAGTTGGCCAGTTTTTTCAGAATTCTGGGATCAGAAGCCAATGGCCTTAAATCCACATAAAAAGGGCTTTCAATCCCTGATTTTAAAGTAAACTTTCCGAATTTGATAATACCCAACTCGTAACACTCCAGAAAAAATTCTTTTTTTGTCTCCATTCCTTACTATAGATTTTTACAAAGTTACGGAAAACCTTATCTTTGGAGAAACCAATTCTCTTAAAATGAAATTAAATTTTTCTTTATTTCTGATTCTCTTTTCTTTTTTCACGTTTGCACAAATCAACGAAAAACAACTTGATGATCTGGTGCAGAACACCCTGAAAACTTTTGATGTTCCCGGAATGTCGGTCGGGATTATAAAAGACGGAAAAGTGGTGTATTCGAAAGGTCACGGACTGGCTTCGCTCACCACAAAACAAGGGATGAATGACAATACGCTTGTTGGTATAGCTTCCAATTCAAAGGCTTTTACAGCAGTAGCACTCGCCATTTTAGCAGATGAAGGAAAATTAAACTGGGACGATAAAGTTACGAAGCATATCCCTGAATTTAAAATGTATGATGCTTATGCAAGCCAGGAAGTGACGGTAAAAGATCTGATTACCCATAGAGCAGGCCTCGGTTTGGGACAGGGAGATTTAATGTTTTTCCCAGAAGGCGGAACGCAAACCATTGCAGATATTGTCCATAACGTTCGTTATCTGAAACCCAAAAATAGTTTCCGGAATAAAATGGATTACAACAACATCATGTTCATTGTAGCCGGAGAAGTGATTACCCGGATTTCCGGGTTGAGCTGGGCAGAATTTATCGAGCAGCGCATTATGAAACCGGTGGGAATGCATCAAAGTTTCGGAAGCTATAACCGCGCAAAACACATCAGCAATAAAATTGACGCCCATGCACCGGTGAACGGAAAAGCCATTCAGGTTCCTCACGACTGGAATGAAACCGCCAACGCAGCAGGCGGAATTATGAGCAACGTTCCCGATATGCTGACCTGGGCAGACTTTTTAATGAACGGATTCACTACCAAAGACGGAACAAAGCTGGTTTCGGACAAGCAGATTCAACAACTCTGGCAAATCCAGATGCCTTCAACTGTGGGATTGAAAAACCCCTACGATACCCAACATTACGGTTACGGACTCGGGTGGTTTATCAGTGATGTAAAAGGACACAAACAGGTGCAGCACAGTGGCGGATTAATAGGAACCGTAACGCTGTTCACCCTGATTCCCGACCTGAAACTGGGCATTGTTGTGCTGACCAATCAGCAAAGCGGCGCAGCATTCAACACGATTACCAATACCGTGAAAGACGCCTATCTTGGCATTGAAGACCGCAACTGGCTGAAAACGTATGACGAAAGAATGACCAAGTATTTCTCCGAGAAAGACAAGGAGAAAAAAGAAATTTACGCCAAGGCTGCAGCTTTCGGAAAAAACAAAAACCTTCATCCAAAATCGGAGCAATTCACCGGCACGTACACAGACGCCTGGTTTGGAGATGTTGAAATTTTTGAAGAAGGAAAAAAATACCGCATTTTCTGCAAGACTTCACCGCGACTGAAGGGGGAACTCATTCCTTATTCCCACAATACTTTTATAGCGAAGTGGGACGACAGAAGTTATGATGCCGACGCATTCCTTATTTTTAATCATGATGAAAACGGAAAAGCACTCAGTGTTCAAATGAAACCGATTTCTGATATTACCGATTTCAGTTTCGACTTCGAAGACCTCGATTTGAAAAGGAAAAAATAAAATTAAATTACAGCACTTTCAGTTCCAGCCGGATTCCGTTGCCGAAGATTTTCTTTGATATCTTCTCAAAGTTTTTGGTAAGGTCTGAAACATAAAAATGATATTCAGGAGCGGGATTTTTGCTGTGAAGCAGATGATGCTGCTCCAGTACATTTTTCAGATGACTGGCCACAATTCGCGGGGAATCAATCACCCGGACGCGATTTCCGTAGAACTGTTTGATTTCGCCCATCAAGAGCGGATAATGGGTACAACCTAACACCAGTGTTTCGATATTTTTGAGCTTGGCATGGCTTAAATAATTGTAGATGATAGAATGCGTCACCGGATGGTTTTTGAACCCCTCTTCAATCACCGGTACCAGAAGTGGCGTCGCCAACTCATCCACATGAATAAACTTGTTGTGTTTTCGGATACTTTTCCGGTAAATCCCTGTACTTACGGTTGCTTTTGTCGCAATGACGCCCACATTGGTATGAATTTCATACGCTACTTTTTCAGCAACGGGACTGATGACATCAATAACAGGAACTTTATTTTCTGTGATTTCCAGGACTTCCTTCAAGGCATTGGCGGTGGCGGTGTTACAGGCAATAACGATCGCTTTGCAATTTTTCTCCATCAGAAAGCGTGTGATTCTGGACACATATCCTACGATAGCTTCTTTAGATTTATCGCCGTACGGAAGGTGTTTGGTATCTCCGAAATAGATCAGATTTTCATCGGGAAGCATCCTGTTAATCTCTTTGGCTACCGTTAAACCTCCGACTCCGGAATCAAAAATCCCAATAGGCTGGTCCGGATGAAGAGGTGAAAAATCCTGTTTATTCTTTCTCAAAGCTGACGAATTTGAGACAAAAATAATGTTTTTTTAAGTGAAAGTAAGACAGAATTTACAAGATGAATAAATCTGAAGCAATTCCATCTGCCAGAAACCAGTTTTCTTCGGGGATGATAAGATGATTTTCTGTCGTTTTCAATACTCCAGACTGCAAACCCTTTGCTAACTCTTTTTCAAAATGATCGAGAATTTCCGAAGAAAAAGAGGCCTCAAGCCGCGCGATGTTTACCCCTGAAGCGGTTCGAAGGCCGGTCATCATGATTTCATTGTAACGGTCTTTTTCAGAAAGACTTTCCGTTTCGGAAGGAAGCCTGTTTTCAGCCAGACTTTTAATATAAAGCGTATTATTGGCTACATTCCAGCTTCTTTCATCTCTGCCGTTATAGGAATGCGCAGAAGGCCCGATGCCGAGGTACGGTTCATTGTTCCAATAAGCCGTATTATGTCTCGAATAAAATCCGGGTTTTGCAAAATTTGAAATCTCATAATGAATGAATCCGTTATCCTTCAGAAAGTCAGACATATAATGAAATTCTTTTTGCTGTTCCTCATCCTTCGGCGACGGAACTTTTTTTGTTTTTATCCACGAATTCAATGCGGTTTTGGGTTCAACGGTAAGAGCGTAAGAGGAAATGTGGGGAACTTCCAGTGCGACCGCTTTTCTGAGATTGTTTTTCCAAACCTCGAAATCCGATACCGGCGAAC
>JADMKO010000065.1 GCA_015478785.1 Chryseobacterium sp.
TTCTCGAAGGCTTTTACATCTGCCAGATTCCATATTTTTTCAGAAAAAAACTGTATCAATTGTTTTCTCAACGGGTGGCTTTCTGCAAGACAATCATTTCTTTGGGAATCGAAAACACTTATCGATGCATATTTTTCTTTCCATTCGCTGATACCGCCGGCAAATACGGTGAAGGTTTCTTTGGAATTTTTGAGTAATTTAATATCTCTCCACACCAACATGGGTTCTGTTCCTGGAATTTCGATTTCTTTCTGCCATTTTCCAAAATTGTCGAACATCAGCTGTCGGGTATACATCGCTGAAACAACGTGATGAAAGCGAAGTTCATGAAATCCGGTTTCTTTCCCTTCTAGTTTTTCTACCGTATAATTTTTAAATCCGTTAATGTAAACATAGTGAATATACGGATTGGCGGTTTTCTGAAAACCTTTGCTTTTCACTTTCGAAGGATCTTCGGTTTCCGTTTGCTGCGCATTCATTTGCTGAAAAACAGCGGAGAAAAGAACCAGCAAAATAAATTTTGCAGACCGGAGTATTTGGAATTTTTCCGAAAACATTAAACGATATTATTTTTATTCAGTTTCTGTCTCATCGCTTCATACATTATAGCTCCACAAGCTACGGAGACATTCAGCGACTGCGTTTTTCCCTCAATAGGAAGCTTTATTTTCTCATCTGCATGATGACGCACTTCTTTGGAAATTCCGGTTTCTTCATTTCCCATTACGATGGCACAAGGTTCGGTAAAATCAACATCGTAGATCAGTTTATCTGCTTTTTCTGTAGATGCAAAAACCTGAACTCCACTTTGTTGAAGAAAGTCAACCGTGTGTGCCAAGTTTTTTTCTTTACAGATTTTAATATTGTACAATGCGCCAGCCGAGGTTTTGATCGCATCTGAGTTAATGGGAGCGGCTCCTTTTTCCGGAATAATTACCGCATCAATTCCGACACATTCGGCGGTTCTGCATATCGCCCCGAAATTCCGAACGTCCGTCAGCCTGTCCAGCATCAGAAGAAAAGGCGTTTTCCCTTCTTCAAATAGTTGAGGCAAAAGATCCTCGATTTTATAAAACGGAATATCTGAAATAAACGCTACAATTCCCTGGTGATTTTTACGGGTAAAACGGTTCAGCTTCTCAATAGGAACATAGTTGGGCCGAAGTTTGTTTTTTGCCAAAAGCACTTTGAGGTCTGCATAAATTGAACCTTGCAAACCGTTCTGTATAAATACTTTATCGATGGTTTTTCCTGCTTCTATCGCTTCGATGACCGGCCGCAAACCGAATACAAAGTCTTCTTTTTTTTCTGTCATATTTAATATTTTTCTCCCATGATTGCTCTCTTTTGAGCCATTGCATAACCGAAATGGAGGCTTTCATGCATGTTATTGAAAATAATGGCGTCCTGAATATTCTTCAGATCCAGGCCAAAACTGGTGGTATAAGGTGTATATTCAGAGAAAAAATCTGCATCGTAATCTTTCATCAATATTTTGGAAGTTTCACTCAGCAAAAATTCGAGATCTTCTATTTCGCTTGCTGCCACCTGCAGATTCGGGAGGGTGCCTTTTTTATAAGTTTCAATCCAGTATTTATCAATTCTGAACGGATTGCCGCTTAGGTAATAATGCAGCAATTGCTGGGTAGCTACAGTATGGGCAATATTCCAGTATATGTTATTATTAAAACCATCGGGAATTGCAGTCAAATCTTCGGGAGCAGTGGTTTTCAGGAGCTCCAGAAGATTGCTGCGCACCTGACGGTGAGCCTGAAAATGATAATTCATTTTTCAAATTTTAATTTTCAAAAATAGTTTAATTAACTGAGAACGGCAAAAAGTTAATAACGCAAAAACTATATAAAAATTGGGCCTTCAACAAGAAAAACGGAATCTAAATCCCGTTTTCTCTATTGTGTTCAATAAAATCTGATTTATCCTATTTCTATTCCGTTTTCCACAGGTTCTTCTGGAGTTACAAAGCTCAGTTTTCCGTCTGGTTTTGTAGTCAGCAACAGCATTCCCTGAGATTCGATACCGCGGATTTTTCTTGGTGCAAGATTCAGCAGAATCATTACTTGTTTTCCGATGATTTCTTCAGGTGTAAAGCTTTCTGCAATTCCCGAAACTACAGTTCTCACATCTACACCGGTATCCACTTTCAGTTTTAAAAGTTTATCGGCTTTTTCCACTTTTTCAGCTTCCAAAATGGTGGCAGTGCGAAGATCTATTTTCGTAAAATCGTCAAAAGTGACTTCTTCTTTCATAGGATTGGCGTTAGGATTGGTTTTATTATTATTTAGTTTGGTGTTTTCTAATTTTTGAATTTGAGTAGCAATTACTTCGTCTTCTATTTTTGAAAAAAGAAGGGAAGCTTCGTTGATGCGATGGCCGGCTTCTATCAGAATTCTGTCAGTCTCAAGATCTTGCCATTTCATTTGCGAAATATTCAACATTTTCTGTAATTTATCTGAACTGAAAGGCAGGAAGGGTTCGCAAAGCTGAGCCAAACCTGCTGCAATTTGTGCGGAAATAAACAACGAATGCGCTGCTTTTTTCGGAGCGTCTTTAATGGTTTTCCAAGGTTCTTCTGTCTGTAAATATTGATTTCCAAAACGCGCCAGATTCATAAGTGCTGAAAGTGCATTTCTAAATTCAAACCGATCGAGATAAGTATGAATATCTTTAGCTGCCCTAGAAATTTCTGCTAATTCTGAAGCTTCAGCGTTTCCTTCCGGTACAATTCCATCATAATATTTATGGATTAACACTGCAACTCTGTTGATGAAATTCCCGAAAATTCCAACCAATTCTGAATTATTTTTGGTTTGAAAATCTTTCCACGTAAAATTATTGTCCTTCGTTTCCGGTGCAGAAGACAAAAGCGCATAACGCAAAACATCCTGTTGTCCGGGAAATTCTTCTACATATTCGTGTGCCCAAACCGCCCAGTTGCGCGACGTGGAAATTTTATCGTTTTCCAGATTCAGAAATTCAAAAGCCGGAACATTTTCTGGCATAATATAATCTCCGTGAGCCTTCATCATCGCAGGAAAAATAATGCAATGAAATACAATATTATCTTTCCCGATAAAATGAATCAAATCAGTGTTGTCGTTTTGCCAATAATCTTTCCAGTTTTTACCGTTCTTTTCAGCCCATTCTTGAGTAAAGGAAATATAACCAATGGGAGCGTCAAACCAAACGTAGAGTACCTTTCCATCTGCATCCGGCAAAGGAACTGGAACGCCCCAATTCAGGTCGCGCGTCATTGCTCTGGGTTTCAGTCCATCATTTAACCATGATTTTACCTGCCCGTAAACATTGGGTTTCCAGTCATCCTGATGTTCTTTAATAATCCATTTGTCAAGAAAATCTTCATATTCATTTAAAGGAAGATACCAATTTTTGGTTTCCTTTAAAACGGGTATATTGCCGCTCAACATGGATTTTGGATTGACTAATTCCGACGGCGAAAGGGTAGAGCCACATTTTTCGCATTGGTCTCCGTAAGCACCCTCATTACCACAATTTGGGCATGTTCCGGTGATGTATCGGTCGGCGAGAAATTCATTTGCTTGTTCGTCAAAATACTGTTCTGAAATTTCTTCGGTAAATTTACCTTTTTCATACAGCGTTTTGAAAAAATCCTGGCTTACTTCATAGTGTTTTGAGGAAGTTGTGCGGGAATATTCGTCAAAAGAAATCCCAAGATCGTTAAACGATTTCTTGATGATTTCATGGTATTTATCGACGATATCCTGTGGAGTTACACCTTCTTTTTTTGCCCGAATAGTAATCGGAATTCCGTGTTCATCCGAGCCGCAAATAAAGGCTACATCTTTTCCCAATCTTCTTTGAAACCGTGCATATACATCGGCAGGAATATAAACTCCGGCTAAGTGTCCAATATGTACAGGTCCGTTTGCGTAAGGCAATGCGGCGGTAATCAATTTTCTATCTGACATCTGTTTCTAAAATTACATTTGCAAAGATACGGCTTCTCAATAAAAATATCACCTGTCTTTTTTAACTTAATTAAAACGTTGATTTATAATGACTTATTCGATACAAACGATTACAAACGATATTAAATAATTCTTAACCGGATAATTTTCAGCTCCTGTTGAATCTTTGCAGTAGAAATCTGAGAAATACAGAACGACTCAGAAAATGTTCAACTTAAATTTTTAGTATTATGTCACTTAGAAACAAAGTCACCTTAATTGGTCACACAGGAAAAGAAGTAGAAATTACCAATTTCGAAAAGGGAGGAATGAAAGCAAGCGTTACTCTTGCTACCAACGATTATTACACCAATGCGATGGGCGAAAAAGTAGAGGAAACGCAATGGCACAACTTGGTTGCCTTCGGAAAAACGGCTGAAATTATGCAGAAATATGTTCCAAAAGGTAAAGAGATTGCTGTGGAAGGAAAAATTACTTATCGTTCGTATGAGAAAGAAGGTAAAAAAGTGTATCTAACCGAAATTCGTGTAGAGGAAGTCGTGCTTTTAGGAAGTAAATAAACTTTAAAAACAATCATGATGAAAGTAAAAATCCTCAAAATAAGGCTTTCTGAAGAATTTCAGAATCATGATGAGCAGCAGCTGAACAGGTTTCTTCGCCAACATGAAGTTATCAAGATTACCAGCAGCATGATCAACGGAAGCGAGAATTTCTGGTCGGTAATAATTTATTATGATGAAGGATATCCGACGGTACACGAGAAAAAAAATAAATATACCGCCGATACCGAGTTGCCACTGAACTCCGACGAAGTAAAAATTTTGGACAGCCTTCGTCTTTGGAGA
>JADMKO010000066.1 GCA_015478785.1 Chryseobacterium sp.
ATCAAACCAATTGAATTCAGGGACATTCACATTATTGTAAGTCAGATACGGGATTCTTTTTGAGAAATATTCCTGAGCCAATGCCGTACGGACATTATATCCAACAAAGCGGTACGGCCTGTTCCAAAGTGTTTGCCAGGAGTACTGATTTTTCGCAAACTGATCTAGGGACATGTCATACATATTCGCCAAAACCTCCGCATTGATTTTTTCGTGATCGTTTCCGAGGATTTTCACCGTCCATTTCTCTTTGGAATTCGGTTGCAGTTTATCCCGGAATGTGACGGTTTCGATGCGCAGATCTTTTTTCTCATTTTTAATTTTCAGCTCTACGCTTTTGGTTTGCACCTCATTGAATGCCACTAGCTGAAACTGAAGATTCAGGTTGGCAATACTTTCATCATTTGGAACCGGAATTTCGTACACGAGAACACCGTTTTTCAGTCGGTGCTGTTCGGTTTTAGTTTCGCCGTTGCCGGTTTGGAAAAACACAGTTACCTCGGCATCAGGAACTGCCGAATACACATAAATACGGGCTTTGAATCCGCGTTTCACTTCTTCTTTCGGCGCGATGACTTCAAGGAAAGGTTTCTGAAAATCTTTTAAAAATCTTTTGTCCCACACCTGAAAATGCTGAACCGATTTGATGGTATCTTTTCCTTCAATGTTGAATAATTCAAGCTGATACGTTCCGGCGTCGAGTTTCCCCAAATCAAGTTTTTCAACTACCCCGACTTCTCTGGAAGAAGGGGAATTTCCCAGCCGATTTACTATTACTTTCTCTACTTTCCAGTGGGTTATTTCGTCATTTTTATCAAAACGGTCGTATGGAAATTTCTGAATAAATTCGGCTTTGGAAAGCTGAGGAAGATCCTGAATCTTTGATTTAAAATTATCCCTGAAAATACGGCCAGGTTCCTGAAGTTTTGACAGTTTTACATGATACGGCTTATTCAGATTCTGTTCATTGTAGTTTTTGGTTTCTACTTTTACCTTAGCATTATCATCGGTGAAAATATTTCCGAGATTTTCCGCCTGAATGTAATGAGAGACAGAAGCCACTTTCACGTTTTCCGTCGCACTCTGTGTTTCTCCGTTGATGTCCGTAATACTGGCTTCAATTTCATAATTATCAATCTGAATTCCATCCAAAGTTTCGTCTTTTTTCAGCTCAATCCTGATGGCAAATTCTCCTTTTTCGTCGGTTTGCACTGAACCTAAAATTGAATTTTCATTGTCCTGACCTTGGGGATACCACCAGAAATATCTCCAGCGAATATTGCGTTTTTTGATTTCATAATTCACCACAGCATTGCTCAGCGGAACTCCCGAAAACATCATCGCTTTTCCTTTCAATTCGATGGTTTCGCCGTATTTGTATTCGTTTTTTATGGGTTCAAAAGTAACTTCAAACTTCGGCCGTTTGTATTCTTCGACACTGAAGTTCTTGTGACCACTGATATTGACTGCTGCTACAGTTCCTTTTACTTCGATATGAAAATTTCCGTTCAGTTTGCCTTTGGGAAGCACAAAATTTCCGTTTACAGACCCAAAATCGTTGGTAGTTAAGGTTTGTTTTGAAATTTCTTCACCGTTGGCATCTTTTAAAATAACGTTCAGCTGTACTTTTTCGGCCACTTTTTCTTTCATTTCCTTTCCATTGAAAGCAGTGGCAATTACTTTAAAATAAACGGTTTGTCCGGGGCGATAAATCGCCCTGTCGAGAAAAATCTGAGCTGTCGCACGATCCTTTATATCATTCGCCGATCCGTTTCTGTTGCCGTAATGATTCACCAATTGGTAATTATTGCCGGAAGATTTCAACAGATAATACCGGTAATAATTTTTATTCGAAGATTTGGGAAATACAAAATTTCCTTGGGAATCGGTTTTTACTGAAGCTTTTACTAATGGTTTTCCCTGAACATGTTCATAAAAATCAATATTGGCGTTGGGAATTTCCGCGCCATTTTCACGCTTCACCAGTTTTTCGATATCATCGTTTTTATTGAAATCATTTTTCTGAAAATCTATGATTCTGTTTTCGGATGCTATGAAATAAAAACTGTCCTGAATTTGGTCTTCCACCACATATTCGACCAGATAAATTCCGGAAGGAAGCGGTTTGATTTCGTAAGAAGTATTGTAACTCCGATAGTCTTTTTTGTTCTGAATTTCAAAGTTTTCTTTTCGTACCAACGTCTTTTTTACGGATTCAAACTTATGTCTGTAAGAATCATACACGTAATTCATGAATCCCTGCACATCATCGGTTTGATAAATATTCAGTGAAAACCGGTCCACATTTTTATGCTCTGCAACGATGTGAATGGGTTTTTGGCTTTGGGTTTCTTTTTCGTAATGAAAAATAAGCGAAGGATTGACAACACCATTCTCTCGGTTGATGATATTATTTAGGAATTTAGATTTAGGGTAGGTTTTCTTCACTGTTTCTATGAGTGAAAGTGCTTCGTTGTGTTTGTTTTTCTGAATGAGTTCTTCCGCAATATCATCGGCAATCATTATTTTATAATCACCGTCCTCAGAAGATCTGAACAGGTTTTGCAGTTGATCCAAACGATTTTTGCAATTGGTAAATTCGCAATGATAATTGATTTTCTGATGCTGAAAATACAGTTGAGAATTCCCGGAATTATGGGCAATGAGTTCATCAAAAAGAGTAGTGATTTTCTCATCATTCACCTGAAGTTCATTGGGTGTGAACAGCTGCTGGTTGCGCATAAACGGTATTTGCTGACTGGAATTCCAATCGAACAGCGTAGGAAAATATTCCAGATTTTCAGTATTTTGAAAAATCTCTTTATATTTCTGCATTTTAATTTGTTTCAGAGCCGCTTTTTCCTGGTTCAGTTCAGCATAATTTTTTGAAAGAAAGTTTTTAAAATCCAGTTTGCTCCATGATTCTATTTGCGAGAAATCCTGATTGTTAAGATTGGCGCGTTGATTAATCTGCCAGGAATTATTGTTGTAATATTCATCGAAAAATTCTCCCAAAAGAACTTTATACAATATTTTTTCATCATTCTTTAATTCCTTTTCCATAGTTTGGAGTTTCGCAAAAAACCGCGAAGCCGAATCATTCTGAGTGTCGTCTTCTGTTTGATTTACGATACTGAATTCGGCTTTCAGCGAACGAATAAGCTGTACTGTATTTTTATCTTTCAGCGCCTGATTCTGTATTTCCAAAATGAGGGGCAGATTGCTTTTGTACAAACCTCGTTCGTAGTTTTTCTCAATTTTTTTCCACTGAGTTTCGTAATAGTTTTGCGCGCTCATAGTGATAGAAATTCCTATAAGAAGGAACATAAAAAGGATTTTTTTCATATATCTGTTTTTACTCAGCTAAATTTCGAATCATTACTTTTGTCTGTCTATTGGATACGAAAGCCAGGATACCGTTAAAATGCAGCTTCTAAAATTACTAAAAAAATATATTGTAAACAGCCAGATTTTCGTCGCCTTTTGTGGTACTTTACTGGCGGTATTTTTCATGATGGAACAAAATCTTGTTCGATTTCCCACCGTACTTCTCATTTTCATCACGTATTGGAGCGGATATCTTTACACGAAATATCAATATTCCCGCAACTTCAAAAAAGTTTTACTTTTCAATATTCTTTGCGGAATCATTTCAGCCCTGTTAATTTTTCTGAATCACAACGAAATTCGGCTGTTGAAATGGCTCACAATTGTGATACTCGGTTTGCTGTACAACTCTGCATTTCTGGGGAAATTTATCCGCAAAATCCCTTTACTGAAGGTCTTTTATGTTGGTTTCACCTGGGCTTTAATCAATTCCTGGTTTATTCTACCGGAATTTAACTCCGGAATTTTCTTCATTTCGTGGCTGTTTGTCACCGCTCTTGTTTTACCTTTTGATATCAGGGATATGCATGATGACAAGATCATTACTTTTCCAAAAATCATCGGCATTCAGAACACCAAATATCTTGCCTATTTTTTAATATTCGCAGCCGGGATAACAGCAATATTCTATCTAAAAACATCATTTGCTGTAGCTTTTTTTCTTACGCAACTGGTCAGTTTTCCTCTTATTTATTTTTCCAAAAACACCCATGACGATCTTTATTTTTCCTTTTGGGTAGAACTATGCAGCGCACTTCCTTTGTTTTTCCTGGCTTTAGCTTGGCTTATAAATTGATAATCAAATGGGCGAAACAATACATTGAAAACTACAATCTTTTTTATCCTTATCCTGTTATTCAGCAGCAGTTTACTTCTCCGGGCGCAGGAGAAAAAGGATTCTCTGTATTATAAAATTGAAGCGTTTTCAGACAAAAGAAAGTTCACGAAGTTCGTCCACCGTTTTATTTTCCGACGCGAAGCGGATTCCGTCTCTGTAGAATCGTGGGAAAAAATTCCGTCTCAGGAAATGCTCGATGGAAAAACCATCCGCAATATTACTGTTCAAACCGTGGATCCCTTTGGGTACAGTAAAAACGAAGAAAGAAAAGATGCGAAATGGTACGACCGGGTTGCGGATCGGATTCACATTGATTCCAAACCTTCCACCATCAAAAATTATCTGCTTTTCCGAGAAGGAGAACCGTATAATGCCCAAAAAATTTATGAATCGGAGCGTATTCTGCGGAGTATGCCTTTTATCAACCGGGTAAATATAAGTATTGAGGAAAATGAAGATGCGGAGTCTGTTGACATTCTCGTAAAAGTACTGGATTCTTGGAGCCTGAAACCCAGCATGAGTTACTCCAACGGTGAAACCGGCTT
>JADMKO010000067.1 GCA_015478785.1 Chryseobacterium sp.
ATCCAGGAAAATATCAAAAGTCTGTGTAGAATATCCGGAAAATACCGTGGCACTGTTCACATACGATTGGTGCGATGTTGCGGTGTAATTGAGCTCGGTAACAGCACCAGTCGTTGTAGCTTCAGCTAAATAATAGGTAGTTGAAGTTCCCGTCTGAGTTGGGATACAGTATCCTGTGAAACCCTCTGCCATTGCACTCCATTCGCTGGTTTCCGTAGCTGAACATACCGATCTTACCCAAACATAATATTGCGTTTCCGCAGTAAGTCCGGTGTTAATCGTTACCGATGTTGTGGCACTGGTTCCTGTAGCAGGTGTAGCTGCAGTTGGCGGTGTATTGTTGGTAGAGATATAATATTCATAACTCTGAACCGGAGTTGGCGATCCTACCGGAGCCGTCCATGTTACATCTAAAGAAGCAGGGTTCAAGGCTGCACCTGTAATCATCACGTCGGTAGGCTTCAGACAAGTCGGTGTTTCCATCACATATACTTCGTCTAATAACAAATCATCATGGAAATAAGGATTGGTCCCTGTATTTTTATCCACGGTAAACCTCAGCTGTATGGTAGTACCGGAATACGCAGCACCCAAAGATATTCCTTCTTCTCGCCATGCAGGATCGTTAGACATACTGGTGAAAATCGTAGCCCATGTTGTTCCGTTGAAAACGTCCACAGTAAGCCTGTTGTCATCGTAAGTAGGCGCTCCTCCTGAAGTACTGCTTGAATGATTTTTAAACCATTCAAATCGAACAAATGGATTGGCGACACCTGTTAAATCAATGAAAGGTGACAGTAATTGTACCTGATGTTCGCCATCATAAGGGCTGCTGGCATCAACCCAGGCAAACTCTCCGGCTGCCTTACCATTATTGGCAGGTGTGGCACCATAACCGGGAGAACCGCTGAACTTCCAGAAAACATTTGCATTGGTTGACGTGGTAGTAGGATTCTGGCTAACCCAACAAGGTGGCAAATCTCCACTATTAAATGACTGATAAAACGGTGCCGTCATCGTTGCACAAGCAGTTGTAAATTCTATTCCTCCAATCCAGTCGCTCATGTCACTCGATGAACATACAGAGCGAACCCAAACATAATACGTAGTAGCAGGCTGTATTCCGGTAGAAATCGTTGTGTTTGGAGTCATCAAACCTGTTATCTGTGGTACAGTAGATGCGTCAGGTGCGGTATTGGTCGTGCTGTAATAAACATCATAACCATTAGCCGGAGATGATGAAGATGCCAACCACGATAACGATACTGAATGTGCAGTAGTTGTACCTACCATCAGCGTCGCAGGTGGCAGACATGTTGGAATAGGTTCCCAATATACATCATCCCAATAATAGGCTTTTCCGTCTGACGGGCTTTTAATGGCTATTCTTGCAGTAGCAGGAATCCAGGATGGAATGACTACCGAATAGTCGCCGTTACTGTAACTGTCATTTACAATATCAAGAGTCTGCAAATTCACAAAAGAATTCCAGTCGGTTACATCGGAAACATAACCTACTTCCAGTGCGCCCGGTGCTGAAGTGGTTCTCGCTTTAAATTTCAACCAGTGGGTTCCGGCATTTACGTTACTGAACTCCGGTAAAACTACAATGACTGAGGCATTAGCTGTAGTAGTATATTGATACAGATTCCGAGAACCTATCGCACCTGTGCTGGATATGGTCTGCGTACCGGCGGTCATTCCAGCCGGAGGAAGAATTCTCTCCCAGCAATTTGGCACTATCGATCCTGTTGCAGAAGATTCGAAGTCTTCAAATAGGGTCGCCATTGGCGCACACGCAGTAGTAACACTTCCTACAGAAAGCCAGTGGCTGACATCCGGAGCTGTACAACTGCTTCTCACCCAGACAAAATATTCCGTATTAGGCGTAAGTCCTGTAATGGTACCAGAAGTTCCTGTTGCAGTGATCGAGTTGGTTGCATCTAGCACAGTTGTCGCATCAGGCGCGGTATTGGTAGTGCTGTAATATAAAACATAAGAGGTGGCCGGATTTCCGAAAGCCGGCGCACTCCAGTTAACGGCTGCGGTATCAGAGGTTATTGTGCCAAAAACCGGTGATTCCGGCGGGTAGCATGATGGCATTGGTTCCAAAAAGACATCGTCAATATAGATCGCACTTGCTGACCCGTCAGTGGCGTTGTTGAATGCCAGATAGGTTGCAGTACCTGCCGGGAAGTTCACATCATACACTGTGTGGGTTGTGGTAAGGATAAGGGTTTGCAACACAGTGAAAGTAGCCGGATCTGTAGGGTCGGTCATTGTACCTACTTGCAGTTCCTTGTTTGCCGCAGTGGCTTTTGCAGAGAATCTTACCCGATTTGTTCCGCTACTTAAAGTTGGAGTTTCGGGAGAAATCAACATCACATGTCCTGTTGTAGTAGAAGTTCGGTACAGGTAATAGGCATGTGGAGCTGATACCACATTCGCAGCACTTGATGAAACATATCCGTATCCAGCAGAACCCGGTGTTTCATAATAGGTCCAACAGTGAGGAGCATTATTATTTGAAGAAGTCCCCACCGAAGTGGTATCAAAATCCTGTGAATACGGAATTGCAAAAGGAGCACATAAAGTATTGAACTGGTACGGCCCTTTCCATACACTCTCTCCATCGGCACCGCCACAGTTGGCTCTTACATAAAATTCATACTGGGTGCCAGAAGTTAACGTGGGCGACACGGTAGTCGTCGTCGTAGAAGTCCAGGTAGTGGGCAGTCCGGTTCCGGCAGGTTGTATCGCATAATCCCAGGAAGTTTCTGTTCCCCCTGCAGTCCAGGTCATCGTAGCACCGGTTTGGGTAACGCCGCTTACATCTACAGTCGCCGGTGCAGGACAGGAAACCACCATATCAAACCCAACGTACGGTCTTCTCAGGTTTGAAGTACCCAGAGATGTTGGCAAAGTTCCTGAGGTATTGTTGCTGTATTTTGTACCGTTCGCAACGGCAACGGTGCAGGTAGAATTATATTCATACGACCAAGTAATGGCATTGCTTGCAGAAGGATTGGTATATTCGACAAATAACGCCAAATTCTGCGCTCCTGAATAAGTAAAGGTTCCCGTAAAAGGAAACTCTTTCCAACCTCCGGTGGTTCCTATAATCGGCGCAGGGTTACCGTCAAATACCAATGTGGCTCCTGCGGACGCTGTAGCCCAGTCTAAAGCTCCGCTTCCCCAGTCTGCCTGAGAAACTTCTTTCAGCCAAACTTTAAAGCTTGGAGTTCCCAGCATTCCGCCGGTATTTCCGGCTCCAGTGTGAAAATATATTCCGGTGAGTACCTGATTGGCAATACCTGTCAGTTGGTTTGCGGGATAAATTGTCGCTAGCCGGTTGGTGGCATTCGCACTAGCCGTGGAATACATCGGGCCGTATGTGCTGCTCTGTGTAACAGAAGGTAATCCGGAACAATAATCTATCGTCCATACCTGTGCATTCATGTTCCCACTACCCATCCCCAAAAGGAAAAAAGCGAGAAGAATACCTTTCAGATAGGTTCGTCGAACATTGTACGACAACCCTTTTTCATAAATTTTCTTCATAATAAAAGTGTTAATTGTTGATGAGCCCCAAATATAGGAAAAATAATTTTTAACAAAAAAACGACCGCAAAATTATGGATAAACATATTTATTAAGCATAAAACTACATTATATTCAATAATTAAACAAACGCTTAATGTAAAAGGAATTTAATTTTTTTTATTAATCCCTCTATAATATGTTAAATCGAAATCCTGTTGAACGACTTGTCAATACCACTTAAGGACTAACCATTTTATGTAAATAGAATTTTTTCTGATTAAACCACCCATAAGTATACAATCGAAAATCGTTTAAGGAATATGCAAAGACAAAAAAAATATTCGCCATAAAATTTTAATAAAGTGCGTATTTTAGCGGTTTTAAAAAGCTTTCATGACCCAGATTACCTATATTCAAAATGTGTTGCCCGTTTCCGAAAAGAATATACAGGCAACCCTACAGCTGCTTGCGGAAGATAACACGGTGCCTTTTATTGCGCGCTACCGGAAAGATGTGACTGGAAACATGGACGAAATTCAGATTGAACAGATCGCCAAGCTGAATCAGCAATTCGCAGAAATAATAAAACGAAAAGAAAACATCTTAAAATCCATCGCCGAGCAGGATGCACTCACGCCTGAACTGACCGAAAAAATTGAAGCAAGTTTTCACCTGCAGGAATTGGAAGATCTGTATCTGCCTTTTAAGAAAAGAAGAAAAACGCGCGCTGATGCTGCCCGGGAAAGAGGACTGGAGCCGCTTGCCAAAATCATCATGAGCCAGAAAACGCAGGAACTCTCCACATTGGTTTCACGGTTTATTAACGATCAGGTGACTACTGAAGAAGAAGCACTTCAGGGTGCAAGAGATATTATCGCCGAATGGATTAATGAAAATTTGTATGTACGAAAAGGCCTGAGAAGGCTATTTAACCGGACTGCCAACATCAGCTCAAAGGTGGTTAAAGCAAAAAAGGAAGATGAAGCTGCCAGAAAATTCTCCCAGTATTTTGATTGGGAAGAAAACCTGAGCCGCATTCCTTCTCATCGGTTGCTGGCAATGCTTCGAGCTGAAAGCGAGGGCTATGTTAAAACCAATATCAACATTGACAAAGAAGAAGCCATCACTTTTATAGAAAAGTCGGTGATCAAATCTCATAATGATTGTTCTGATCAGATTTCAATAGCA
>JADMKO010000068.1:0-3100 GCA_015478785.1 Chryseobacterium sp.
GGTTCATCAGCGTGGACTTTCCAGCCCCGTTCTCACCCAGTATCGCGTGGATCTCTCCCTTGTGGACGGTGAGGTTGATGCCGTCATTGGCCACGAAATCGCCGAATTTCTTGACGATGTTTCGCATCTCGATGACGGGTTTTGTCATGTCTTCAATTTTATTGAATAAATTATTTTGTCCGTTTCTTGCAAGTTGTTGTGCTTTTTCAGCATTGAAATCTGCAAATTCTTTAATATCGGCGCCGGCAATAAATGATTTTTCGCCCGCGCCTGTAATAATGATAACCCTACAGGAAGTTTCACTTTGCAGCTTGTCCAGCGCATTGCTGATTTCCGCGATCGTTGCTGCGTTCAAAGCGTTGAGAGATTGTGGTCTGTTGATGGTAATCACCGACACGTGTTGTTCGGTATCAATAATTATATTTTCGTAATTCATAATAAGTTATGAGTGTAATCTGACAATTGTTTGACAAATTAAAGAATTTTTATTTAATAGATAATGAAAATAGTTGAGAATCTGCTTTGTTAATTATGCAATGGATAATAATTAAATTTTAGCATGGCTGAGCGTGTTGGCATCAATATTAATTTGAAGCCCCATTGCGATTTTCATTCCCAATTCAATATTTGCGCGGAAAAAATGACAGAGCTGACGGTTGATGATTTCATCTTTTTGGCTTCCTTTAATTTCTTTCATACTTTCAATAATGTTATGAATCAGCCTGTTACGCTCCTCATTATTCATCACTTTAGTGTAGAGAAGTCCGGGTTGGGTATAATGGTCTTCATCAGTTTCAGGCGCGCTGTATTGGCTGAAATCCATTTCGTTTTGATGAAGAGAGGGATTTGGGTTGCCTGTAAACGGTGATTGATTAACTTGAATTTGTCCAGCGTTGATGCCGATTCTGTGTCTTTGTGAATCAGGATAAGAGAATAATCTTGCCTGCAACATCCTGTCCGGAGAAAAACCGATTCCACGAATAAGGTTTGAAGGCGCAAAAGCAGCTTGTTCTACATGACTGAAATAATCCGAAGGGATTTCATTAAGTTCTATTTTGCCGATTTCCATCAATGGAAATTCATCCTGAAACCAGACTTTAGTCACATCGAAGGGATTCCAGCGAGAATTTTTCGCCTGTTCCTCCGTCATTACCTGAATGTACACAATCCATGAAGGGAAATTGCCCTGTTCGATGGCGTTACATAGATCTTCCTGTGCTGAATCCGGATGTTCTCCGCTATTTCTTATAGCTTCTTCTCGGGAAAAATTCTGAATTCCCTGCTGAGTTTTGAGATGAAATTTCACCCAGACTTTTTCTTTCGCTTCATTAATCATTGAAAAAGTATGAGATCCGTAGCCATTCATGTGTCTGTAACTTTTCGGAGTGCCGCGGTCGGACATCAGCATCAATAGCTGATGAAGACTTTCCGGATTCTGACTGTAGAAATTCCACATGACATTCGCGCATTTCAGATTTGTTTTCGGGAGCTTTTTATGACTGGTAATAAAATCCGGAAATTTTTTTGGGTCATTAATAAAGAAAACCGGCGTATTGTTGCCCACCAAATCCCAGTTTCCTTCTTCTGTATAAAACTTTATAGCAAATCCCCGCAAGTCTCTTGCAGCATCCGGGCTTCCTTTTTCGCTTCCCAGAGTTGAGAATCTTGTAAATATCTTGCAGCTGTTTCCAGCTTTTGAAAAAAGCTTAGCTTGTGTGTATGCTGAAAGTTCGCGGCTAACAGTAAAGGTTCCATAAGCTCCGGATCCTTTTGCGTACACAGCTCTTTCCGGAATTTGTTCTCGTGCAATGCGGGCCATATTTTCGCGAAGCAGGAAATCGTGAAGTACAGTAATCTGATCGGATGAAGCATCCTGACGAAGGGAAGACGGAGGCATTTTTTTAAAGTCCATAACGACGGGTTTTTTCAACAAATACAAATTTAGGGATTGCTTTTAATAATACCCTGAAATTTAACACATATTATCAAAAACAGCTTATCTTTGTGATAGATTTTATTAATAAAATGAACATTCAACAGTTAGAATACCTGATTGCAGTAGATAAATATAAACACTTTGGAAAGGCGGCTCAGGCGTGCTTTATTACGCAACCTACCTTAAGTGCAATGATACAAAAGCTTGAAGATGAGCTTGATGTAAAGATTTTTGACCGCACTACGCATCCTATCCGCACTACTGATGTCGGTTCGCAGATTATCGTTCATGCGAAAACCATCATTGATTCTGTAAATGAACTCCGCAATAAAGCCGATTTACTGAACAACGTATTGGGCGGAAAAATTAACCTCGGGATTATTCCCACGGTTTCCACTTACATTTTGCCTACTGAAATATTTGATTTTCTTCAAATCAATCAAAAAGTAGAAATGCAGGTAAAAGAAATGACTACAGAAAATATTATTAAGTCTTTGAAATCCGGCGAACTGGATGCGGGAATTATTTCTACGCCTTTCGATGCAGCTTCCGAATTTTATCAGGATTTTCTCTTTAATGAGGAACTGCTGATATATTCTTCAGAAAACATCACCAAGGAAGACAGCTATATTGTTCCCGAAGACATTGATGTCAATAAAGTTTGGTTGCTGGAAGAAGGCAATTGTCTGAGAACGCAGTTTGAAAACATTTGTCACCTGAAAGAAAATACGATGAAGCCAAAAAATCTTGATTTCATGGCTTCTAATATTAATACGCTGATACAAATGGTGGATAAAGTAGGCGGCATTTCTATTATTCCGGAAATGGCTACCCATCAGCTTTCCGAAGAGCAGAATAAAAAAGTTTCCCGTTTCAGAAAGCCTTTTCCTTTCCGGGAAATCAGCATTATTTATTATAAACCCACTTATAAACAAAAGATCATTGATGAATTCACCTCTTTTGTAAAGAAATCTGTGGAAAATAAACTGAATTATTTCGAAAAACCAGAAGATTATATCAGCATAAAACCGCAGTAGGAATACAAGTATGTGGCGTGGATCTGCTTTGCTGAATTAAAAAATTGTCAGTACATTTGTCCCTTGAAAGGAGGAAAAATTTGAGCTGATTGCAACCTCGGAAAAAAATGCTAAAACACAATTTCTA
>JADMKO010000068.1:3110-28974 GCA_015478785.1 Chryseobacterium sp.
AAATATGTCGTATTTATTTACATCTGAATCCGTTTCAGAAGGACATCCTGATAAAATTGCTGACCAGATATCGGATGCGCTTATCGATCATTTCTTAGCGTATGATCCTACGTCCAAAGTAGCCTGTGAAACTATGGTCACCACGGGACAGGTAGTCTTGGCAGGAGAAGTAAAATCCAAAGCTTATCTTGATGTTCAGAGCATCGCAAGAGATGTAATCAACGGAATTGGCTATACCAAAGGGGAATATATGTTCAATGGAGATTCCTGCGGTGTTATTTCTGCAATTCATGAGCAGTCGCCGGATATCAACCAGGGAGTTGACCGGGTAAGCGAAGATGCGGATTTTGAAACCCGAGCAAACGCGCAAGGAGCTGGAGATCAGGGAATGATGTTCGGTTATGCAACCAACGAAACCGAAAATTATATGCCGCTTGCTTTGGATTTGGCTCATTCTATTCTGAAGGAACTTTCCGCACTCAGAAAGGAGAACGGAGCAATTCAGTATTTGCGGCCTGATGCGAAATCACAGGTTACCATTGAATATTCTGATGATCATAAACCTGTGAGAATAGATTCTATCGTGGTTTCTACCCAACATGATGAATTCGGAAGTGATGAAGCGATGCTCGCAAAAATAAGACAGGATATTATTAATATTCTTATTCCGAAAGTAAGATCCCGTCAAAAACCAGAAATCCAATCACTCTTCAATGACGAGATTAAATATCATATTAATCCTACCGGAAAGTTTGTCATTGGTGGTCCTCACGGAGATACAGGGCTTACGGGAAGAAAAATAATTGTAGATACTTATGGCGGAAAAGGAGCTCACGGTGGTGGTGCATTTTCCGGGAAAGATCCTTCCAAAGTGGACAGAAGTGCTGCCTATGCGACAAGACATATTGCGAAAAACCTGGTGGCTGCCGGTGTTGCAGATGAAGTTCTGGTTCAGGTTTCTTATGCCATTGGTGTTGCAGAACCTTGCGGATTGTATATTAATACGTATGGCACTTCCAAAGTGAATTTTTCCGACAGCGAAATTGCCCGTAAAGTGAATACGCTTTTCGATCTAAGGCCTTTTGCTATCGAACAAAATCTGAAACTCAGAAATCCTATTTATCTGGAAACAGCATCCTACGGTCACATGGGAAGAGAATATTATACTGCCGACAAAACCTTTAACAAAGGAAAGAGTAATGAAAAAACGATAAATGATCTTGAATTTTTCACCTGGGAAAAACTCGATAGAGTGGAAGATATTAAAAAAGAATTCAGGCTTTAATTTTTGAATTCTCATCAGTAAAAAACTGCTTCATCGTTAAAGTGAAGCAGTTTTTTTTAACTTTACCGAAATAAATGGATCCTATATCATGAAACTTAAACTGTTTTTTGTCATTATTTTACTTTTTTTGATGAGCAGCCTAACGAAAGCTCAGCTCACGGCGCATACGCTGGTTCATGCCGGATATGTGTATCAAAATCAGAGTTTTGGTGAGATTGGAGGCCGGCTGTTATTGCTTAACAATGATGACGTTATTTTCAGAATAGGTGCGTCCGGTTTATTTGGCAGTGTAAACGGAAAGTTCGCTGCGATGCCGAAAGTTCAGGCAGATGTGCTGTTTAATTTTGAAAAAAATGTCGATTTGAACCACGCTTATTATTTCTTAGGTGGTGCTGAAATCACTACACAATATATCGCCCCGAAAGTTGGGGTTACCCTTTTCGGACTTATGGATTTAACTGGTGGTTATGCATTTCCTATCGGAACAGAAGGGTTGCACGGGAAAAAACTGGAAGGATTTAATTTAAACTTCACTATCAATCTACCCATTGTGATGATTCGTGACCTTCTAGAGTAAATTGATTAGGAGAAATACCATCAAATGTAGAATTGTTTAAGATATATTAAAAATATTATTTATATTTACTGCATAAAAGAAAAATGCCTATAGAATAATTTTTACTTCGTTTATTTTGTACCACACACACAATTCCTTTGTCTATCGAAAAGGATAAAGAACACTATATTGAAGAAAAAGTTATGAAAACCACATTAGACAGCACTCTTATTACGCAGTACCAAAATGGTAATGAAGCTGCGCTGGCAACTCTTATAGAACGGCATCAGAAGGAAATATTCTCTTTTATATTTTATAAAGTTCTGGATCAGGACTTGGCTAATGACCTGTTTCAGGATGCCTTCATGAAGATTATTGTCACCTTGAAACAAGGACGCTATAACGAAGAAGGAAAATTCAACGTTTGGGCGAAAAGAATTGCACATAATCTCATCATTGATCATTATCGGCTGAAATCTAAGCATATCAAAGTTTCAGAAACCACGTATGAAAACGAAGAATATTCTATTTTTGATATCCTGAGAGAACCTTCTGATAACATTGAAGATCAGTTGATTACTCATCAGATTAATCATGATATGATGAATCTTCTGCAATATTTGCCGGAAAATCAGCAGGAAGTTATCAAGCTCCGGTTTTTTGATGGCCTGAGTTTCAAAGAAATTGCCGAGCAAACGGACAGCAGTATTAATACAACACTGGGCAGAGTGCGTTATGCGCTCATCAATCTCCGAAAGATAATTGAGGAACATCAGATTTCTCTCACCAGACAATAATATTTTTTTTTCAGCGTTTAAAAAGGTAAGAAATTGCCTATGAAAAAAAATGACACTTTAAAAAGAGAAAACCTCAAACCAAAAAAGGAAACTATTGCTTTTTTACTGAGTTTTTCCAAAAGCGTGGAAGTTTTGAAAACAAAAAACAAAAGCTTTCCCATCACCAAAAATTAATTATTTACATTTGTGCTGTAATGATACAGCACATTTTTTTTGACCTCGACAATACCCTTTGGGATCACAGGAAGAACGCCCGTTTGACACTTTTTGATCTTTATCAACGCGAGCAGATTTCGGATAAATTCTCTATTAATTTCGAAGATTTTCATAAGGAATATTATACCATAAACGAAAACCTGTGGGCGCAAATCCGTGATGGAAAAATTGATAAGGAACATCTTCGAAAGCATCGGTTTTATGATAGTTTTCTTTTTTTTGGTATTGATGATTTAGAACTTTCCCAAAAATTTGAACATCAGTTTCTGGATGAAATACTGAATTATAATGAATTGGTAGAAGGTGCCTTCGAGCTTCTGGAATATCTTTCCGAAAAGAAATACAAGCTTCATGTTCTTTCTAACGGTTTTTCTGAAGTTACCGTGAGGAAATGTGAACTGTCCGGCATTAAAAATTATTTTCAAACCATCACCAGTGCTGACGAAATTGATATTAGAAAACCCAGTCCCGAAATTTTTGAATACGCTTTGAAAAAAGCAGGTGCCGAAGTTGTGCAGTCAGCGATGATCGGCGACGATTGGGTAGCCGATGTTGAAGGCGGCTTGGCTTTTGGAATGAAGACTATTTTTTTTGATGTCTTTAATGATCATTATAAAGCTGAAGGTTTAACAGTCATCCACAAACTTTCAGAAGTTAAGGCTATTTTTTAAATCCGTCAGTTTACAGGAAATATTATGGCCAAAATTCTTTTCCTTACCACCGCACACCAATATGATGACGACCGAATTTTTCATCATCAGGCCAAAGAACTTCATAAAAGCGGCCATGAAGTAAAGATTTGCAGCCTTTCTTCTGATTTTAAAGGAATTCTAAACGGTATTGAAATAGAATCCTATCCCGTTTTGCATCTGGATACTAATGCCAAAATTAAGGTTTTCAGGAAAGTGATTAGGGAATTTCAACCGGATTGCATCCTTTGTTCAGAACCGCTGGCAGTGGTTGCTTCTCAAAAAAAAAGAAAGAAATACAGCATTATTTATGATATTACCGAATGGTATCCTGCCAAAAGAATGGTGCAGCGTTTCCCATTTCCATTGAATGTTTTCCACGCGATCCGTTTTTTTCTTATCCAGTTGTACGCCGGATTTCTGAGTACGCATTTTATTTTTGGTGAGGATACCAAGAAGTTTCCTTTGGCTTATGCTTTTCCGTTTAAAAAAAGGCTCATTCTACCTTATTATCCGGACGAAATTTATATCCGGAAGAGTATAAAAAAACTCGCTCCGAATGAGATTCATCTGGCTTATACAGGATCTTTTTCTAAAGAAAAGGGTATTGAGAATTTCTTTAATGCCGCTTATGAATTAAGAAAACGAAACCCTCAACTAACCGTTAAGATTCTATTGGTAGGCACTGCGCCTAAAGCCGATGAAATTTACTTTTCTGATTTACTTTCTCAATATTCATTGGAACATATTACCATTAAAAAGCCTGTTGCATTTGAGCAGTTTACAGAAACCTATGCCGAGGCAGACATTTGTTTTGACCTGAGGGAAATAAATATGGAAAACCACCATTGCCTTCCGATCAAGATTTTTTATTATGCTGCTTCTGGAAAACCTGTTATTTATACCGATCTGAAAGCAACACGACAGTATGTGGAGGTATCAAAATTTGGATATCTTGTGAATCCTGAAGATGCTGAATCCATCGCTAAAACCATTGAAAATTATCTTCAAAATCCTGAATTGTATAGCCAACATGCGCAAAACGCACGCGTGGGATATGAAAAAAATTATAGTTGGGATCTTATCAGGAAAAATTTTGTCCGGTTTATAGAAAACGCGTTATGAAGGAAAAGACGATTTTTCAGACAGTCATTTCCAGGTTCCTGATCTTGTTTTTCAACTTCGGACTTATCATTTTTTCTACCAACATCTGGGGAAGCCACGGAAAAGGTTTGATCTCTCTGGTGACGGCGGATTTGGCAATCATTAGCTTTTTCAGCAATATTTTTGTTGCCGGAAGTGTTTCTTATTTTCTGACGAAATACCCTAAAGAACAGGTTTTGCTTTTCGCTTACGGCTGGTCTGTTTTAGTGGGAATTGGTATCGTGTTGTTCTTCGGTTCGGTTCCGCATACTGCTGAGGTTTTGCCTTATCTCATCGCGCTCTCGGTACTGTTGTCGCTTTATAACGCCAATATCAGTTTTTTTATTGGCAGTCAGGATATTAGAAAATTCAATATTTTTTCGGTGTTGCAGCTGGCGATTCATCTCTTTTTTATTGTATTGTTGGTTTTTGTTTTGGGTTTTTCGGATATTGAAATGTATTTTGTATCGCAAATTGCGTGTTACTTTTTACTTTTTATTTTCAGTTCGTTTTATCTTTTTAAGAATTTTAAGAGAACACGAATTTCTTTTTCCAAATCTTTAGCCGGCAAAATGTTCAGTTATGGTTGGAAAACACAGTTGAGCGCGTTTGTTCAATTTCTAAATTATCGGTTATCCTTTTATTTCCTTGAATTTTTCAAAGGATTTTCCAGTGTCGGAATTTTTTCAGTTGGTGTTGCAATTTCTGAAGCGGTATGGACGATCAGCAGAAGCCTTTCAGTGATTCTCTATTCCAATGTTCTGAATACTAATGATGTGCAATTAGCGATTGATAAAACCAAAATCTCTGTCAGAATCAGTTTTCTCCTTACGATTTTGTTTCTTTTTGTACTTCTTCTGATTCCTGCTTCGGGATACATTTTCTTTTTCGGAGAAGATTTCTATCAGACTAAAAGTATAATTCTCCTTCTTTCTCCTGGTATTCTGGCAATGTCGGTCAGCAATATTATCGGACATTATTTTGCTGCTGTTAATAAACTCCAAATACTGAATATAAAGTCGATTGCGGGATTATTTTTTACCATACTATTGTCCTGGTATTGTATTCCAAGATGGGGAATTTTAGGAGCGTGTTTTGCAACAACGGTTTCTTATTGTATTTCCTCGGCTCTTTTGTTCTGGAAATTTTATCAAATTACAGAATTTCGATACCGGGATTTTATTCTGTCAAAATCTGAACTTCGGATATTTTTGGAAAAAGTAAAATCCGGAAGTTTGTTTTCCTGAGAAATTTTATCTTTGCTGAACATGAAAAACATTTTTTTTCTACTGATTTTTATTTTCGTCATCGTGGCTTCCTGCAGGAAAGAGGAACCGATGCAGAATATTGACCAGATTGTACACCTTTATATTGATTCCTTGGGCAAGGATATGCTGAACAAAAATATTCCCGGATCATATTTTTCTATTTCCATGAACGATGTTGATGGCGCTACTGACAATGCTCCCGTTACGGTCAATCTGAAAAAAAATGCCGATACAATTTCGTATATTGAATACATTGCCGGGGCCACGAGAGTGCTCACAGATTCTGTAGCGGACAAGAAAATGTACCGTTCCCGGATTGCGCTTCAACTGGTTTCGAAAATTAATGACAGCACGCAGTCGGTTTCCCGGGACACGCTGATTCTAAATTATACTTACACACCGGAACTTTTTCAGATTTCCAGTGCATTATATAATCAACAGTTGGTTTTCACCAAAAAGGATGGCCCGCCTAACGTCATTAAAATCCACAAATAATCCTTAATTTTGCAATGCCCGGAGTCGGAATTCAGAAATGCTATTCGGATCTTCAGCATGAATTTTAACATTAATCCCAATCAACCGTATGCTACAGGTCAATTTTTTGCGCGAAAACAAAGAACGCGTATTGGAAGGCTTAAACAAAAGAAATTTCTCACAACTTCATCTTGTGGACGACGCCATATCAGCGGATGATGAGCGTAAGAAAATTCAGTTTGATCTCGATGAAAATCTGGCTCAGATGAATAAAATTTCCAGAGAAATCGGCCTGTTGATGAAAGAAGGCAAAAGACAAGAAGCTGAAGCTGCCAAAGCAAAAACTGCGGATTATAAAGAAAATTCACAGGAATTGCAGGGTAAGCTGAAAGAATCTGAAACCAATCTCCAAAATATCCTTTATCTGCTGCCAAATATTCCGTATCACAAGGTGAAAGCCGGAGTTTCAGCTGATGATAATGAAATTGTTTATCAGTCGCATAATGTAGAAGGACTGGGCGAGGGAAATATTCCACATTGGGAACTTGCCAAAAAATATAGTTTAATAGATTTTGAACTTGGTGTGAAAATTGCCGGTGCCGGATTTCCAGTTTACTTTGGGAAAGGTGCTCGGCTCCAACGGGCATTGGTTCAGTATTTTTTGGATAAGAATGTAGAGGCTGGCTATCTTGAGGTTAATCCACCACACGTTGTGAATGAAGCTTCAGGTTATGGAACCGGACAGTTGCCGGATAAAGAAGGACAAATGTACCACATTGGAATAGATGATCTGTATCTGATTCCTACAGCTGAAGTTCCGGTGACGAATCTGTACCGCGATGTGATTCTGGATGAAAAACAACTCCCTGTGAAAAACACTGCTTTTTCTCAGTGTTACCGAAGAGAAGCCGGAAGTTACGGAGCGCATGTCCGCGGTTTGAATCGCCTTCATCAGTTTGAAAAAGTAGAAATTGTACGGATTGAAAAACCTGAAAATTCCTACGATGCTTTGGAAGAAATGGTGGAACACGTAAAAGAAATTCTAATAGATCTCGAGCTTCCGTTCCGGATATTGCGTCTTTGTGGTGGCGATATGGGTTTTACCTCAGCAATGACCTATGATTTCGAAGTCTGGAGTGCTGCCCAGGAAAAATGGCTGGAAGTAAGTTCCGTTTCCAATTTTGAAACTTTCCAAGCCAACAGACTGAAATGCCGGTATAAAGGAAATGAAGGAAAATCCCAACTGGTACATACGCTGAATGGCTCTGCAATGGCACTTCCGAGAATTATGGCAGCGCTTCTGGAAAACAATCAAACTCCGGAAGGAATTAAAATTCCGAAGAAAATCGCGGAATATGCAAGGTTTGAAATGATCAATTAAAAGATATAAATTTGAAAAAAGAAATTCCGCATTATTTTTTTAGTGCGGAATTTTTGTTAAAGTGGATTTGCGCTTTTTCTAAAGGATTTTGTTTGAACTTTTAATGACAACTTGAATGATCGCCCTGATGGTGATTTTCTGAATCGTTGTGGATTACTTGCATCGCTTCTTTTTTTGGTGAAACCAAAGGAATTCCGAGTTCCAAACCGCGCAGTACGAAGAGACCGCCCAGAATGATCATCATCACAGGAATGATTTTCAGAACTTTTACCCGAAATGCTGTGTTCATCATGTTTCCGAAAAAAACTACGGCAAACATAAAAGGAAAAGTCCCCAGACCAAATAAAGCCATAAATGCTGCACCATGCCAAACACCGCCTGCTGCAAGTGATGCAGTGAGTGCCATGTATACCATTCCGCAAGGAAGAAAACCGTTCAGGATTCCTGTAATAAAACGAGATGAATAACCAGGTTTTTGAAGATATTTTCCGAGATTTATTTTTATAGAAAGTAGAAATTTGGACAGAAATGGAATTTTAGAAGCAAAATCTTTTCCTCCGAATGAAAACAGCGCCATGACAATAAGCAGAATGCCGACCCCAACGGTGAGATATTGTTGAATTCCGGCAACATTGAAACCTTCGCCCACGATTCCCAGAATAGCTCCGAGGAAAGCATATGTAACGATTCTGCCGAAATTATATGTAGTATTCTGAAGATGAAAATTCAACGCTTGCTGCTTCGTTAGTCCCATGGAAAGGGCAATCGGACCGCACATCCCGATACAGTGAAACCCGGAACCCAGCCCTAGAATTAGCGCAGAAACTATAAGAGCGATTTCCATAATATTACCAAATCAGATCATAATCGAGCTGATATTCTTCATTATCTTTTTTCCACATCACGCGCAGCACATAATTGCCCTTCGCCAGTACTTTTGCGGGAATAAAAATACTATTCCGTTGGTCTAATTCCATTTCGCGGATTATATCCAGTTTCTGATCTTCAGCACGGTGAAGGTCAATCCTGAATTTGCTGTTGGAGTTATTGATTTCAGAAGGGAAAATGACGTTGATTCCAGATGCGTTTTGCTGATATACAGGAAGTTTCTCGAGTTTAACAGCTTTGTTTTTTGCATCAATAACATTTTGATACGCCAGTTCTTCTTCGTAATAATTATCGGTGATGAGTTCGGAATTTTTCCAGGTAGAGGTAAAGTACCATATCAGCGACAAGATAAAGATCATGAATGATCCCAACGCTACTACAATTCCGTGTCCCCAGGTGAATTTTTTTAACATGATAAATTTTAAAACTGTAATTTAAACGGACCTTCGAAATAGGTTTCATACTCATCTATGAGTTCACCTTTTTCATCGTAGATACCAATTTTTATATTTTGCTTTGCTTTGTTGATTTCCTTTTCCGGGAAACTGATTGCTACGCTTCCCTTTGCCATTTTATCCTTTTCAACCACAATATTATTTCCACCTCGAATTTCTCCGTGTGCGGGTTCCAGCACTTTTATGGTAACGGTCTTCTTGGTCGTGGCTTTGTTCAGCAAGGTATAGTTGTAGGTATTGCTGATTTGCCCATCGCGAACGAGATAGGTTGTGCCCGCAGGTTTAATGAATTTTGCTTCCATCGCACCTCTGTTGTAAAGCAGGAATCCAAGGAATCCTATCAGCAGAATCAAAACTGCAGAATAGGCTTTCATTTTATTGGTAAATTTGAAAGGAATTTCCTTTTCTATTTCATCTTCTGTAGCATAACGAATGAGTCCTTTTGGGAGGCCTACTTTCACCATTACTTCGTCGCAGGCATCGATACACGCTGTACAGTTTACGCATTCCAATTGTTGCCCGTCCCGGATGTCAATTCCTGTAGGACAAACAACCACACACTGGTTACAATCAATACAGTCGCCTTTTCCCGCAGCACGGCGGTCTTCGCCTTTTCTCCATTTGGATCGGTTTTCTCCGCGTTTGAAATCGTAAAAAACATTGATGGTCTGTTTGTCTATCAGCACGCCTTGGAGTCTTCCGTACGGACATACCAAAGTACACACCTGCTCTCTGAACCATGCGAATACAAAATAAAAAGCTGCTGTGAAAAGAATCATCACCAGAAAATTCGTTGGATGCTCGAACGGGCCTTCCTGCATAATCTCAAATACTCTCTCATATCCTACGATATACATGAACATGATATGAGTAATAATAATAGAAATCACCGCATAAATAAACCATTTCAAGCTCCTTTTCCAGATTTTCTCTGTATTCCAGGGTTGATTATCCAGCCTTATCTGCTTATTTCTGTCTCCTTCGATGGCATATTCAATTTTACGGAAAATCATTTCCATGAAAATTGTCTGAGGACAAATCCATCCGCAGAAAATTCTCCCGAAAACTACTGTAAAAAGAATAATGAAAACGATAGAAGCGATAGCACCTAAAGCTAAAATAAAGAAATCCTGAAGATAGAAAGGCTGCCCCATGATGAAAAACTCTCTGTCGAGCACATTCAACAACAGGACGGGGTTTCCGTTTATTTTTAGAAAAGGAAGCCCGAAATAGATGGCGAGCAGAATAAGGGTGACAAGGTATCTGTAGTCCGTATATCGACCTTTAGGTTTACGCGGATATACCCATTTTCTTTTCCCTGACTGATCCATTGTTCCTACAGAATCACGAAAAGTTTCAGGGTTTACTACCTGTCCTTGTCCGCCTCTATAGTTATTATCATTATCTGACATTTTTTTATCTCACTTTTTAAATGAAAAAAACATAACCCGTTATCTCCTCAGTTAGATTTAATTACGGATTATGTTTTTAAAAGGGTTCAATATTTTTATTGTTTTTCCCAGTTGGCAGGCGTTCCCTGAGGAGCTGCTCCGCCTTGTTCTGGAGTTATTGGCTGTATTTCCTGATTAATATGATAGATATAAGCGGACACGTTCTGGATATCAAATCCTGTTAACACACCGTTCTTTCCAAACGGTTGCATAGCTGGATTATTGGGTGAACCATTTTCTACCATGTGGAAAATATTTTTGAATAGGGTTTTTTCCGGTTGGTTGATCCAGTGGTTATCGGTAAGGTTTGGCCCGATACCGCCTTTTCCTCCATCGTTGTGGCAGGAAACACAGTTGGCTCTATAAACCTCTTCTCCTGCTGCAATATTATCTGCAGAGTACACTGCATTTTCTATCGTAGGAGGCGGAGTTTCTTTCATCCACTGCTCAATGCTGGCTATCTGCTCTTTGTGTTCAATTTCATATTCTTTAATAGGGTCAGCAAAATCTGTAAATGAATACGCTATCATATAAATGATACAATAGGCTACCCCGAACCAGAAAAGACCTAGCCACCATCTAGGAAGCTGATTGTCCAACTCCATAATCCCGTCGAATCCGTGGTCGATAAGGATATCCTTTTCTTCTGTATTCGTCTGCTTTTTAAACGCATCGTTATATAGAGCTTTGAAATAAGGAACTTTTTTAGTTTGCAGATATTCCAGTTGTTGTTCAGGAGTCAACTTTTTGAACTTATCATTTTCTATAAGATCACCAATGGAATTATGAATCAGCACAAGTACAATACTGATGGCCACAGTTCCCAAAAAGTAGGGAGATGTGAAGAAAATACCGCTCTGAATGAACATGTAATATATTACAATCATTATAGTAATGATAATCAGTATGGTAATATAAACCGGGGTTCTTCGTTTCATGATTTTAATTGTTTGAATTAAATGGTTCATCATCGTCCAAAGGAGCATTTTCTTCCTCGCGGTAATATTTTTTAGGTCTGCTGAAGACATAAATTATAATTCCGACAAAAAAGAGCAAAAAGATGACCAAAGCCAGAGTTTGGAATAATCCGGTGTTTTCACTGTTGGACAATATGTCTCTAAAACTTTGGGGAATCATAATGCTTTTCTTTGGTTATGAAATTTAGTTATTACTTGCTGTTTTAATTTCAGTGGTTTTAATATCCGTTCCAAGCCTTTGCAGATAAGCAATTAAAGCGATAATCTCCTTTTTATTGAGCTCACCTTCCGGCCTTGAAGCATAAGCTGCCTTCAAATCGGGTGCTTCATCAAAGATTTCTTTTACAATTTTCGCTGCCTGATTATCCGTCCACTGTGTAGCGGAATCTATTTCTGCTTTAGAATACGGCACATCATAAACATTTTTCATGAAACGTATTTTATCCACCGTTTGTGACCTGTCCAAATCATTGGCAATTAACCATGGATAACGTGGCATAATAGAGCCTGCGGAAGTTGATCTTGGGTTATACATGTGTTTATAATGCCAAGAACTTGGGTTTTTTCCACCTTGTCTGTGAAGATCGGGTCCGGTTCTTTTCGATCCCCAAAGGAAAGGCCTGTCATAAACAAACTCGCCTGCTTTGGAATATTGCCCGTTTTTACCGTTAAATCTTACTACTTCATCCCGGAAAGGACGGATCACCTGAGAGTGGCAGGAATTACAACCTTCTCTGATATATAAATCCCGGCCTTCCAATTCCAGTGGAGAGTAGGGTTTTACGGCAGAAATGGTAGGAACGTTTTCCTTCACTGTTAACGTTGGAATAATCTGAACCGCACCTCCTATCGCTACGGCGATGAAAGCCAGTATTGAAAGGTAAACCGGCATTCTTTCCAGCCAGAGGTGTGCGCCTTCGCCTTCTTTTCTTTTTTTGCTGATTTTAGCAAGAGCAGGTGCTTCTGCATGAACTTCTTTTTGGAAAGATCCTGATCTTACGGTAGCAACGACGTTAATACACATCAGGATTGCTCCGGTGATATACAACAGTCCGCCTACAAATCTCATCACATAATAAGGAATAATTGCAGTTACTGTATCCAGCCATTGTTTATAAACCAGTGTTCCATCCGGATTAAACTGTTTCCACATCAAACCTTGGGTAAATCCGGCAATGTATAACGGAACGGCATAAAAAATAATTCCTAATGTCCCGAGCCAGAAGTGCCAGTTGGCCAGTTTTACAGACCAAAGCTTGGTTCTCCACATAATAGGAAGCAGATAATAGATCATCCCGAAGGTCATGAAACCGTTCCAGCCTAATGCACCAATATGTACGTGTCCAATAACCCAATCGGTAAAGTGACCAATTTTATTAAGTGTCTTTGTTGCCAAAATAGGGCCTTCAAAAGTTGCCATACCATAGCAGGTAATCGCAACTACAAAGAATTTCAATACCGGATTTTCTCTTACTTTATCCCAGGCACCTCTCAATGTTAGAAGTCCGTTCAGCATTCCACCCCACGAAGGAGCGATTAGCATAATGGAGAATCCTGTTCCCAATGCCTGCGCCCATGAAGGAAGTGCAGTATATTGTAAATGGTGAGGTCCAGCCCAGATATAGACGAAAATTAATGACCAAAAGTGAATAATGGAAAGTTTATAAGAGAAAACAGGTCTGTCTGCGGCTTTGGGAAGGAAGTAATACATCAACCCAAGAATTGGTGTTGTAAGTACGAATGCTACGGCATTATGACCGTACCACCACTGTACCAAGGCATCCTTCACTCCGGCATAAGCAGAGTAGGATTTCCAGCCGGTAAAGGTAAGAGGAACTTCCAAGTTATTGAAAATATGCAGCATCGCAATCGCAACCCAGGTTCCAATGTAGAACCAGATAGCTACATATAAATGTCGGACTCTGCGGACTGCTATGGTAGCGAACATATTAATCCCGAAGATTACCCAAACTACCGTGATCAGAATATCAATAGGCCATTCGTGTTCTGCGTATTCTTTGGAAGTGTTGATTCCCATGAAAAAAGTGATCACCGTAGCTACAATCATCAATTGCCAACCCCAGAAATGAATCCAAGAAAGTGTATCGCTCCACATTCTGGTTTTTAACAATCTTTGTATTGAATAATAAGCTCCCGCAAAGAAACCGTTACAAACAAATGCGAAAATTACTGCACTGGTGTGAATCATCCTGATCCTTCCGAAACCAAAAGCTCCTTGAGAATTAATCAATCCTTCAATATTTCCGGCAGCTAAACTTTTGATCGTATCATCATCGGTTCCCAGAAAATATTCAGGAAGTTCAGGGTAAAATAACATTAATGCAGCAGTAAGCCCAAACAGAAATCCTACGATACCAAAAACGACGGTAGCATAAAGAAACGCCCGAACTATACTGTTATCATAACTAAACTTTTGTGTTTCCATAGTATCTAATCACTAATTATCTTTTCTTTTTTTATTTTTTCTTCTTCCTGTTCGTCTCTTTCATCAGGATTATCTTTATCCAACAAGATCCGGACTGCTGGAGATTCATCGTCGTCAAACTGTCCTTTTCTGGCGTTATAAATAAAGATAATTAAAAATATTACCGCTAAAGAAACACTGCAAAGGATCATCAAATAGAGTAATTCCATAGCAATGCAAAATTAAAATATATAAGACCCCAAATTTAAGGAAAAATAATGATATTAATCACTAAACCCGAAATAAGGGTAATTTAAAATCTATCTAAATAAGATGCTGCAAACTCTTTAAATACTGAAATATTTTCTGCTTCTTATCCACGTAGCAACCGAGGTAAATGCCACAACAGTGATGGAACTTATCGGCATCAGAATCGCAGCGACCAGCGGTGACATATATCCTAAAACCGCAATAGAAAGCCCTACAACATTGTATGCAAAACTGATGGCAAAAGTGAACTTTACAATCGTCATAGCATCTTTGGTAAGACTCAGGTATTTATTCAGTTCCACGAGTTTTTGCCCGTTCATAATAACATCCGAAGAAGGAGTGAACGAATTGGTGTCATCCGCTACTGCAATACCCACATCGCTCTGTTTCAGTGCGCCTGCGTCATTCAGTCCGTCGCCCAGCATGGCCACTTTTTCGCCTTGGTCTTGTATTGTTTTTATGTAGTTCAGTTTGCTTTCCGGATCCTGATTGAAGGCCATTCCTGTAGCTCGAGGAATAGTAATTTTCAAGTTTTTTTCTTCCGAACTGTTGTCCCCGCTCAGGATGTGAATCTTGTACTCATTCAAATTCGAAAACAATTGTTTCAAACCGGAACGGTACTCGTTTTTGAAAATAAATCTTCCCAGAAATTCTTCATTTCTACTTATATATACAGCGGTTTCATGATTTCTGGATACTTGTCCGTTATAGCTTCCGGAACCTATTTTGTATTTTACGCCGCGAACGTTTGCAGAATATCCTTTGCCCGGAATATCGTTGAAATCTTCGGCAGGATAATATCTATCTTCAGTTTCAATAAATTCATACAACGCTTTCGATAAGGGATGATTGGAGTTTTTTAACAAAGATTTTATATTCTGAAAATCAAATTCTTCAATTTCCTTTCCTTCATAATGAATGTCAGATCTTTTGTTATGAGTGATGGTTCCGGTTTTATCAAAAACAATGGTTTGTATTTTTGCCAGTTTCTCGATCGTCAGGGTATCTTTCACATAGAATTTATTCCTTCCGAGAATTCTCATAATATGTCCCAAAGTAAACGGTGCCGACAGTGCCAATGCACAAGGACAAGCTACAATCAAAATGGCAGAAACCACCTGAAACATTTTTTCAAAATCGACAGTGCTCCAGTAAATTCCGGCAGCAATTGTTATTCCTATTATAATGATGGTGAAATACTTGCTTATTTTATTGGTCAGTGTATCCAGTCCGGTTTCGTGTTTTTTGAAAGCTTCTTTATTCCATAATTGGGTAAGGTAACTTTGATCTACATTTTTAATGACTTCCAGTTCCAATACCGAGCCTGTTTGTTTTCCGCCGGCAAAAATTTTATCGCCTGCTTTCTTAGGAACTGTGGAACTTTCTCCTGTGATAAAACTATTGTCAATATTCCCTTCACCGCTAATCAGGATGCCATCTACCGGAATTATTTCTTGGTTTCGAACCATAATGCGGTCGCCCACAGCAAGTTCTGAAAGAAGAATATTTTCCTGTTTTCCGTTGAAATCAACTTTCGTAACGGCGATAGGATAGAAGGATTTATAATCCCGATCGTAGGAAAGTGCGCTGTAAGTTCTTTTCTGAAAAATTTTTCCTAAAAGCATGAAAAACAATAGGCCGCAAAGCGTATCGAAATATCCGGGGCCGTAATCGGTAACCACTTCGTAAATGCTTCGTCCGTACAAAACGATGATTCCCAGTACAATAGGAACATCAATATTAATAATTTTATTTCTTAAACCGTATAATGCAGATCTGAAATAATCTGATGCGGAATAGAAAACCACTGGCGTCGCCAACAGAAACATGATGAAACGAAACAGATCTTTATACCGGTCCATCCAATAATCGTTCAGGCCCAGAATTTCATTGGCATATTCCGGGAAACTGAAAAACATTCCGTTTCCAAAAGCAAATCCCGCGATGGCCAGTTTTATCAAAAGCGTTTTATCCAGATTTTCCGATTTTTTATCGGCAGTTTCCAGATTAATCACAGGTTTATATCCTAATTTTGATAAGAATTTTGCCAGTTCGCTGAGTTTCAGTTCCTGATGGCTGAAAGAAACTTGAAGTGTTTTTCGGGTAAAATTAACTTGCGAGAACCTGATATGAGGATTCAGCGTGGAAAGACTTTCCAATAACCAAATGCAGGAAGAGCAATGTATCACAGGGATTTTGAAAGTGACCACTGTTGTGTTGCCTTCGGAAAAATCAGTAACCCGATTGAAGATTTCAGGGGTGTCCAAATAGTCAAATTCGTGAGTGCTGTCATCAGGCCGTATCCCGGAACTTTTATTCAGGGCATAAAAGTTCTCAAGATTGTTCAGGTTCAGGATTTCATACACCGATTGGCATCCTGTACAGCAAAAAACCTTCTCATCAAAGCTAATGCGCTCTTTTTCTATATTTTGCCCGCAATGGAAACAATTCTCCGACACTTTCTGATTATAAATTGACCCACAAAAATAGGGCAAATAACTTTGTCTTTCCGGTATAAAAAGCCTATTTTTGCTGATAAATGTCATAAAATGTCCCACGAGAAACAGATCATGATCGACCAGAGCCTGAAGCAGATTTTTAATGATGAAGCTTTTAAAGAAAGATTATCAGAAGAGGATTTTCAACGTTATAAAAATGCTGTAGAGAAAGTAAGTTTTCGAAAAGGCGAAATGATGTTCGATGAGCAGGAAACCCCAAGAATGGTCTTTTATATTGAAAACGGAACCGCCAAGCTTTCAAAACTCGGTGCCTACGGGAAAGAGCAAATCCTTAGATTTATAAAAGATGGAGACATGATCGGGTATCGTTCATTGTTATGTGGTGAAAATTTTCAGGCAAAAGCGGAAGCCATGACGGATATTGAAGCGCTGATGATTCCTTCCGATCTTTTCATGCATCTTCTGGAAATAGACGGAAAATTGTCTTTTGTCATGCTCCAGAAAGTAGCTTTTGAATTGGGAGAAAGTTCCAATACCATTACTTTTCTTGCTCAAAAAACTGTTCGCGAAAGACTTGCCGAGATTCTTCTTCTTCTGGAACAGAAACTTGGAACAGATCCGGAAGGTTTCATTAATATTTCATTAACAAGAGAAGAAATCGCCAATATTATAGGTACTGCAACTGAAAGTGCCATTCGTCTTATTTCCGAATTCAAACAGGACAGCCTTATTGAAACAGAAGGAAGAAATATAAAGATTTTGAATCACGAAAAACTCATCAAACTGGGACACGTAACACTCTGATTTTCCTTTATTTCCCAAAATTAATTTAAAACAATGTCTGTACATTCTGAAATCAAAAAAATCACCACAGAGACGCTGCGGAAAATGAAATTTGATAAGGAGAAGATTAGCATGCTTACTGCTTACGATTTCACGACGGCTAAAATGTTGGATGCCGGTGGAGTTGATGCCATTCTTGTCGGTGATTCTGCCGCCAATGTGATGGCCGGTTTTGAAACAACGCTTCCCATCACGCTGGATCAAATGATTTATCATACTCAATGTGTTGTTCGCGGAGTGGAAAGAGCTTTGGTAGTAGCAGATCTTCCTTTCGGAACGTATCAAAGTAATCCAGAAAAAGCTTTGGAATCTGCAGTTCGCATGATGAAAGAGGGCGGTGCTCATGCTGTGAAAATAGAAGGCGGTGCGGAAATAGAAGATTCTATCCGCAAAATTGTGAATGCAGGAATTCCTGTGATGGCACATTTGGGCCTTACACCACAATCTATTTATCAGTTCGGGACGTATAAAGTGCGCGCAAAAGAAAATGATGAAGCCGAAAAACTTCTGAAAGACGCAAAACTAGTCGAAGAATTAGGCTGCTTCGCTTTAGTTCTCGAAAAAATACCTGCCCATCTTGCTAAAAAAGTCTCGGAGAGTATTTCTATTCCTACCATCGGAATTGGTGCCGGTTCCGAATGTGATGGACAAGTTCTGGTGTATCACGATATGGTGGGCATGAACAAAGATTTTTCCCCGAAATTCCTGAGAAGATATCTCAATCTGTATGCGGAAATTACCGGAGCTGTAGCACAATATGTTCAGGATGTGAAAGAAGTACGGTTTCCCAATGAAAATGAAAGTTATTAAATGAAAAATAAACAAACTCTACAAGCCATCATTTCTCTGGTAGCACTTGTCTGTCTGCTGGCGGGCTGGTTCAATTTCTTTTCTCCCGAAATTAATGAATTTCTATACCAGAAAGTTTTCTTTATGTTAATTGGAATCAGTTTTATCCTGATGGCGCCCACACTTTCCAACCGGAATTTCATCTATCCAATGTATTTGTCGGCGGCACTTTGTATTATCGGTGCTCTTATTCCTACAGACAGCCGTTTTGATGCTATGAAAACCATCGGGTTGTTAGCGGGAGTCTTGATTTCTATTTTTAATAGGCCCAGAATTCCGAGACAACAATAGTTTTTTCGAGAAATGTACGATACACAATTTAGCAGCCATCAGATTGTTTATGAAGATAATCATCTTATGGTCATTAATAAAAAAGCCGGACAGCTGGTGCAAGGAGATAAAACAGGTGACGAACCATTGCTGGATTCTATTAAAAATTTTATAAAAATCCGCGACAGTAAGCCCGGAAATGTTTATCTGGGATTGGTTCACAGAATCGACAGGCCTACTTCCGGTCTGGTGATGTATGCCAAAACTTCCAAGGCACTTTCCCGACTTACTCAGATGGTGAAAAACCGGGAAATTAAGAAAACATATTGGGCTATTGTTCCAAAAGAAATGATTCCCCAAACCCAGAAACTGACACATTTCCTCAGGAAGAATGAGAAAAACAATAAATCGGTCGTCTTTCCCAAAGAAACCGAAGGTGCTAAGGAAGCGATTTTAACGTACCAAATCATCCGAACTTTAGAAAATTATCAGCTGTTGGAAGTTGATCTTGAAACAGGACGACATCATCAGGTTCGTGCGCAGCTTTCCAAAATCGGCGTTCCTGTGAAAGGAGATTTGAAATATGGTGCGCCGCGTTCCAATCCAGATGGAAGTATTTCTCTTCATGCCCGAACACTGGAGTTTATTCATCCCGTTACCAAAGAACATGTTGAAATTACTGCGCCTGTTCCTCAGCACGATCCGCTTTGGAAAGCGTGTGAATAGAATTAATTTCGTTATTTTCAGATTTCTCTTCTTCTTTTGATTGTAAAATTACGGATAATACAAATGTTGCCAGAAGTGAAATGATGGTCAAAATATTTGTTTCAAGAATAATTGAAATAATGACCAATACTGCGGAAGCCACCGAAAGATATTTAAAATAAATTCGATTCATTTCAGAAGTTTAGTTTTACAATTATATTAAAAATAATCATAGGACAGAAACTGCTGAAATGTCAAATATTTATGGCGCCGGAGTGATGATTCCGCCATTTTCTTCTTTCTTCTCCTGATTCAGCAAATTGGGTGCTTCTTTCGCCAGTTTATTTTTTGTTGGAATTTTATAATTCACTGAAATTCCGAAACTTCTGCTGTCGTATTTATTTCCCAGAACAGGATTAGGCTGCTGTGCTAAAGAGCGCAAAGCCATCTGTTGGCCGTTCAGAATATCGTTGGCAAAAATGGAAACATTCAGCCTGTCGTTCATGAATTTTTTAGAAAGAGTTATGTCTATCGCGTTTCCGATGGGTTTCACAGTTTCAAAATAATAATAATTAGTACCCGTAGGAATCAGAGAGTAATTGGCTACCAGTTTAATATCTTTCGGGAGAATCACCTGCGACATGATATTGAACAGCCAAAAACCTTTGGTATCCAGATCAGGAAGTTCGTGCTTCTGATACGCTGCATACAGGTACATAAAATTGATTTTATCGGGATTAAAATCAAACTTCATGATCTCGCTGAAAGGTTTTGTAAAAAGCATGAACGGAATGGGAAGCCCTACATTAAAATTATGAATTCGTATTTCCGAAACATTCATATTTCTGTTCACGATGTAATCGTTGGAAAGCCCGGTGATAGGATCGGTCATAGTTTCGCGGGTCACCATTTGCACTACCTGATTGCTGGCCACGTTCATGCTGTATCCCACGAAAGCATAATCGAAGGCAGAAATTTTAGCTTCAAAATTATCAAAAATTGTAGGCTGCAGGTTTGGATTTCCAGTAGTTACGGAATTCGGATTTTGATATGTGACGTTGTTCGGGTTGAGCGAAGAAATTCCGGGCAAACTTATTTTTTTGTTATAATTCAAAGCAAGATAAACCTGATTCATAAAATTATACTGAATACTCGCATTGGGGAAAAGCCTGAATTTTTTAAACGGATGCAGTTTTTCTTCGGTGGCATTTAATGAAGATCTCGTAGTCCCAGAAATGTCGTAATCTTCGGCTCGGGTTCCTAAGATAAAATCAAATTTATTCAGTTTGGCCTGCAGTTCCAGATAGGTGGCGGCAGTTTGTCTCCGGTAATTGAGATTGGTAATTCCGCGGCTTTCTGTTTCCAAATGTTGATGGTCATACAATCCTCCGATGCTTATTTTCCCTTCGTCCAGAAGCTGCAAAGGTTGGGAATAATCAATTTTAAAAGTTGAAATATTCATTGTCGACTTGTTTTCCAGTACGTTCAGGTTTTGCAAACGGTTGGCCTGATTGAAATCTGAAACAGAACTGGTGAAATTGTATTTGAAATCGAGCTTTTTGGAAGGATCATCAAAACGTTTTTGATAAGTGGCGACGGCATCCTGACGCAAACTATTGGATTCCGAATCGTCCTCGGAAAGATAAGGCATCCCGAAATATCTTCCTGTACTCAGGATGTGGCTGCTGTTATCATTTTGGTAAATATCGTAGTTCAGAAGGAGTCTGTCCAAGCCCATATCAAAGGTGAGGGCGCCTTTCGCGAAATAACCACGCCTTCTTCCGTCCGTATTTGTGGAGGAAAGATCATCAATATTGGTTGCCATCATACTTTCTCTGTAGTTTTGGCCGATATTCAGTTGCCAACCGAAATATTTATTTTTGGCGTTCAGGTTCAGAGAATTATTAGTGCGGCTGCGAAGTTTGTCGTAATTGGTGAAATTGTAATTACCTGAATACGTTGCGGAAAGATAATTTTTCGCCGATTTGGACGTGATGATGTTCATGATCGCTCCGCCGGAAGTAGCAGGAAATTCTGCGCCGGGCTGGGTGATGATTTCAATTTTCTCAACAGCGTTGGCCGGCATTCCTTCCAGAAAACCGTTCAGTTCGTTGGAACTGATATTTAGCGGTCGACCGTCCATATAAACGTCCAGTGGTTTTCCCTGATACATCATGCCCGCAATATCGGTCACCACCAATCCCGGAAGTTTTTTCACGCCTTCCATTACGGTTCCGCTGTTTAAATGTGGTTGTTCCGAGAAATCAAAAATCGTTCTGTCGGCTTTTTGTTCAACCGCTTTTTTTGTTTTGATAATGGTGACTTCCTGTATTTTGGTTTCCTTTTCAGCTTTGGGTTTTTCCTGAGAAAACCAGAAATTTGAAATTAAAAATAAGGATGCAACGGTAATTTTGTGGAGTCTCATGTTCTTTAAAGTCTAAAACTATTAGACATTGATTTCTGTTTTTTGTTACAAAGAAATACGAATTTCCTCATTTTAAAAATATTATTTTTAATGAAAAATTAAGGCAATCTTAAATAAAACTTATATTAATCAATTGAACAATACAAGATCTTCAAAAAAAATCCTCCAGAGCAGAGTCTGAAGGATTTGGTATTTAAAAATTCTAGTTTTTCTTAGTTGCCCATTTGCTTAATCAAATTCAACGCAGAACCTGCTTTGAACCATCCGATCTGCTGATCATTATAAGTATGGTTCGTAACCACAATATCTCTGCTTCCGTCTGCATGAACGAATTCCAATGTTAATGGTTTTCCGACCGCAAACTGATCCAGATCCAAGAAATTGACTGTATCGTCTTCCTGAATTTTGTCATAATCATCTTTGTTTTCGAAAGTTAACCCCAGCATTCCCTGTTTCTTCAAGTTGGTTTCGTGGATTCGGGCGAAAGATTTCACCAAAACTGCTGATACACCCAAATGCCTTGGCTCCATAGCTGCATGTTCTCTCGAAGAACCTTCACCATAATTTTCGTCACCTACCACAATGGAAGGAATTCCTGCAGCTTTATACGCTCTTTGTACATTCGGAACTTCGCCGTATTCTCCAGTAAGTTGGTTTTTCACGTGGTTGGTTTCCATATTGTACGCATTCACAGCACCGATGAGCATATTGTTAGAAATATTATCCAAATGTCCTCTGTATTTCAACCATGGGCCAGCCATAGAAATATGATCTGTGGTACATTTTCCATAAGCTTTGATGAGAACTTTAGCTCTTTCAATGTTTTTTCCGTCCCAAGGCTGGAAAGGTTCCAACAGTTGAAGTCTGTCGGAATCAGGGTTTACAATAACCTGAACTGCAGATCCGTCTTCGGAAGGAGCCTGATATCCGTTATCGCCAACGTCAAATCCTCTTTCCGGAAGTTCAGAACCAGTTGGCTCATTCAGTTTTACCTGTTCACCAGATGCGTTCGTTAAGGAATCCGTAATTGGGTTGAAATCCAGTCTGCCTGAAATCGCTATAGCAGCCACCATTTCTGGAGAAGCTACGAATGCGTGCGTATTTGGGTTTCCGTCTGCTCTTTTCGCAAAGTTTCTGTTAAAGGAATGAATAATAGAGTTCTTTTCTCCCTTTTCAGCACCTTCTCTGTCCCATTGCCCAATACACGGTCCACAAGCGTTGGTGAATATTCGTGTATTATCGAATTTTCTGAAGGAATCCATAAAACCGTCTCTTTCGGCGGTATATTTTACTTGTTCAGAACCTGGGTTGATTCCCAAGATCGCTTTCGGTTTTACTCCTTTTGCTACGGCATCTTCTACGATGGAAGCAGCGCGGGAAAGGTCTTCATAAGAAGAGTTAGTACAGGAGCCAATCAGTGCCCATTCTACATCTAAAGGCCATCCATTGGCTTCTGCCTTAGCTCTGAATTCAGAAACAGGAGTAGCAAGATCCGGTGTAAAAGGTCCGTTTAAGTGAGGTGCCAATTCGCTCAGATTTATTTCAATAACCTGATCAAAATATAATTCTGGATTGGCATACACTTCAGGATCGGCGGTTAGGTGTTCAGCAATTTTGTCTGCAGCTTCCACTACATCCTGCCTTCCGGTTGCTGAAAGATACCTTCTCATGGCATCATCATAACCGAAAGTAGAAGTGGTAGCACCAATTTCTGCACCCATGTTGCAGATGGTTCCTTTTCCGGTTGCTGAAAGTGATTGCGCACCTTCGCCGAAATATTCCACGATGCAGCCTGTCCCGCCTTTTACGGTCAGAATTCCGGCCACTTTCAGGATCACATCTTTAGCAGAAGTCCATCCGTTGAGTTTTCCGGTAAGTTTTATACCGATCAGTTTTGGCATTTTCAATTCCCAGGCCATTCCCGCCATTACGTCTACAGCGTCTGCACCACCCACACCGATGGCTACCATTCCAAGTCCGCCTGCATTTACGGTGTGCGAATCGGTACCAATCATCATTCCTCCGGGAAAAGCATAATTTTCCAAAACTACCTGATGGATAATTCCGGCACCTGGTTTCCAGAATCCGATTCCGTATTTCTCGCAAACGGAGCTCAGAAAATTGAAAACTTCAGAGTTTTTATTAATGGATTCCTGTAAATCTTTTTCTGCACCTACTTTTGCCTGAATAAGGTGATCGGCGTGCGCCGTAGATGGTACGGCTACTTTTGTTTTTCCAGCCTGCATGAACTGGAGCAATGCCATTTGTGCTGTGGCATCCTGCATGGCGACACGATCCGGAGCGAAATCCACATAAGAATTTCCTCTTTCGTGAGGCTGGGTCGCATTCCCTTGCCAAAGATGGGTGTAAAGAATTTTTTCTGAAAGGGTAAGAGGCTTGCCTACAGCTTGCCTTGCAGCTTCTATTCTGGAAGGATAACGCTCATACACCTTTTTGATCATATCAATATCAAAAGTCATATTATAGATGTTTTTATTAGCTGAATTTTGGATTTCAAAAATACGAAAAATTTAAGTGGATTGCCAATTCGTTTCATTTAGATTGTTTATAAATAATATGTTATCGATCTATACTGAAAAAGATGTATTTTTAGCAAAAAATATTACCCTATGGAAATTCAAAATGAACCTCACACCAGTTATCAATCTACAGTACCTCCCAGAACATGGCTTATTGAAAATATTCTCATTACACTCTTCTGTTGTAATATTTTGGGAGTTATCGGGATTTGGTATTCTGCACAGGTTGAAGCTAAATTTTATAAAGGCGATATAGATGGCGCTCATCAGGATTCAAATACTGCAAAAATTCTTGCCTTGGTTACGCTGATTCTTGGTGCAATGGGCATTATTGGAGTTATGCTGATGTATGGCGCATTAATTTTTACCGCAATAGCAGGTGGCGTTTAAAAATAAATTTCTTGTTTATCTTCTGATTTCGGTTTTTTTAACGGTCGCAGTTTTTGTGTATTACACTGCAGATCCAAGTAAAGAATTTTTTTTCCTGAAATGCCCTTTTAAATTTGCAACGGGACTGGATTGTCCTGGTTGCGGTGCACAGCGGGCTTTCCACGAATTGCTGCATTTTAATATTGCTGAAGCTTTTCGCTACAATCCTCTGCTGATTTCCGCGATTCCTTATGTAGGATTAGGAATTGTTTTTCAAAGAAAGCAAATTGCTGAAAAGTATCCGCGGATCAGGAGCGCATTATTCGGTCAGTATGCTATCCGCATTGTTTTGGGCATTATTCTGCTTTATTTCGTGATAAGAAATTTATAGCTGTATATCTTAGTCGTTTACGGTATGTTTATCCTGTTGAGCAATGTTTTCCACAGTCCATTCTACTTTTTTTACAAAAGGCCGTTGCCGAACCTGACATTCAGAAAGCTGGCAAATTTCACATGAGAAAGGCTTGCAATCGTCCATGTGAAAATTAAATTCTACAGGGCGATCTGTACTTTTCGCTATGCATTTGATCATTTCTTCCATTTCGGAATGCGCTTCTCTAAGTTCAAAATACCAAGGAAGCGTAATATGTCCGTCGATATGCAACCTGCTTCCATACTGCTGAATTTTGAGATTATGAACATCAATCCACTCCCGTTTCCGCTTTTTGTTGAGAAGTTCTGCAATATCGGATACCATTCTGAGATCCGCTTCATCCATAATTCCTTTCAGAGATTTCCGAATAATTTTATATCCTACAAAAATAATATATCCTCCGAAGACAATGGCTACCACAGCATCCAGCCAAAAAAGCCCGGTATAATTTACCAGAATCAGACTGAGTACAACGCCTCCTGTAGTAAGGGTGTCACTTTGCAAATGTTTGCCTGAACTTTGCAGAACCAGCGAATTTTCTTTCACTCCTTTTTTGTAGGAAATATACCCAAGAAAATAGTTGACCGCCGCAGTAAGCGAAATAATGAAAATTCCCCAATTCAGCTCTTTCAGGGTGTTTCCGTGCAGTAGAGAATCTGTAGATTCAATAATAATCATGATTCCGGCGAAAATGAT
>JADMKO010000069.1 GCA_015478785.1 Chryseobacterium sp.
GTTTACCTTTAATGTGTTAGAACTATTGTAGGCAGTTTCTTCAGGAAAAGAAAATCTACTTTTCCAGTGCTTCCAGGTTTTGGTTGATTTTTTTCAGCCGTTCGGAGGAAGCTTTAATATTATTTTCATTGGCCAGCGCAGTCACTTCTGCATTGGTTCCCAGTTTCAGTGCACACATCGCAAGAGCATCCTGCTTGTCACGCACATCAAAATTCTGTTCAAAATCTTTAATCATGAGTTCAATCTGCTTCCCGACTTTGCGCAGTGTTTCTTCTTCTGCTGCGGGAACATTCAGCGGGTATACTCTTCCTGCAATATTAATGGTAATTCTTCTTACATCCATTACAATCCGCTGTTTTGAAGTTCGGCAATGCAGAAATCTACTTCTTTGATGAGCCGGTTCAGGTGATTTTTCATCAGCCTGTTATGTTCCGGGTTTCCTGCTATTGCTGAATAAAGTTTTATATTTTTCTGTTCTTCTGCTAATACCTGATTTTTTTTTCTCTCTTCATCATATTTCTCCTTCAGTTCTTGTAGCTCTTCATTCAGAGTGATATATTCTTTGGAAAGCGACTGATAATTTTTGCTAATTGCCGCAATTCTGTTTTCCAGTTCCAAAAAATGTTGTTCTAAATCTTTGAGCATTTCAGGTTTTTAAAATTCTAACATTTAAGCAAAAATATAAAATTTAATGATGAATCAGATACAAAACGAATTCTTTTTTGCTTTCCTAAGAAAATAAAAAAGAGAAAGTGTGGGTAACCTTCTCTTTATCTTGATATTGTATTGATATTTATTCAAATTTCAGCGTGAACATAAACGCTCTGGTTTGCAGTGTAGAGACTGCTTTTGCCCAATATGGCGGCGTTGCCGGATTATCGGCTACCATTTCATTGTTCATGAAGAAGGTACCGCGAATTCCCGGAGTCAGCTTGAAACGATTGAAATAAATCTGAATTCCGATTTCGGCAGACCATGCAAAATTGTGCGTCGTAGAACGAAAAACCTGTTGAAGGTTATCATCATCACTGTTGGCATTTGATTGCAAATTAACCACATAATTAACTCCGGCAGCAACATAAGGGCGGGTATTGTACCATCTTTCTCCGTGCATTTCCACGAGTACAGGAATATCCAACATGGTAGATTTTACTCTTCTCACCCTGTCGTCCTCGTCCATTGGAAAAGGAATAAAAGGAGGATTGGTAAGCGTTCCGGCAGCATATTGATCATTGGACTGGGTATTGAAAACAATTTCTCTTTCGGCAAACTGTAATCCTGGTTCCAACCTCAGATCAAAATAATCATTCAGCCTCATTTTTCCGATAAGTCCGGCACCAAAACCACCCATCGGTTTGGCCGAAACCAGATTATGATTGCCACTGATCCCATATCTTGGGTGCAAAACCGTATGGAAATCAAACAAATTTCCGTTAAGATAAAAGCCCCAGCTGAATTTCTGATGATCAAAACTCTCCAACCTGTCCATTCTGTCTCTGGTTCGGAACTGAGCATCAGCCAGTGTCGCAAATGTAAAGGATACTAAAACCAGTGATTTTAATAAAATTTTATTCATGTGTATATTTAATTTTTCTTACCCATTTCTTTAACGCCGTACTATTTAGTGGCTTTATAAATGGTGGCAATCCCTAAACTTAGTTTTTTATATTCCACTTTTTTGAACCCTGTTTCCAGCAGGATCTGTTTCATTTTTTCTCCGAACGGAAATGCATTTACCGAATCGGGCAGATAAGTATACGCGCGGTTATCCTTGGAAACCAGTCTTCCGATCATCGGAAGAATATTTTTAAAATAAAACATATACAGCGGTGCCAAAAGGCCTTCCACTTTGGAAAATTCCAAAATATAAACGCTTTTTTCTTTCTTCACCACTCTTCTCAGTTCCGCCAATCCTTTGTTCAGATTTTCAAAATTCCGGACTCCAAATGCTACGGATACCGCATCAAAACGATCGTCCTCAAACGGCAACTGTTCAGCATCACCTTTCTGTAGTGAAATTCTGCCGTCTAAATTAAGTTTTTTTATTTTAACAGCACCAACATTTAACATTTGTTGCGATAAATCTAATCCTACAACCTTTGCACCGGTACCTTTCTGAATGGCAATCGCCAAATCGCCGGTTCCTGTTGCCACATCCAGAACTTCTTTTACACCATCTTTCTTCATCCATTTGGTCAGCGTATTGCGCCAGATGACGTCGATCTTCAAAGAAAGAACATGATTGAGCAAATCATATTTCGGAGCGATATTATCAAACATATCCTCCACTTCACTTTTTTTGCTCGCCTCGGAATTATACGGCTTCACCGGATCTGTATTGCTCATTAAAATTGATAATGTTCTTTATAATAATTTAAAAAATCCTGCTTCCGGAATATTTTCGTCCGGGTTTCTGTCTTTTGAATATTTTTGATAATGCGGTCGTAGTTTTCATTAACATTATAATAGAAATCCTCCGCATACAAAGATTTGAAGTGTTTTGGCGCTCCGAAATAATTTTCATTATCAATCGTCGTCGTTCCCAATGTCATGAGTAGGGAATCTTTATCAACATCATATCCGTAATATTGGGTATGGATATAATAATCCTGATGTGCGATATTCACCATTCCGCGTTGTCTCGCGACCGTAAACGCAGAATCGTAGAGCAGTTTTTTATTTTTATCGAAAACCTGAATGCTGTTTTGGCCTTTATTCAGATCCACTTCTACATATTGCCCACCGGAAATAATTTTTTCTGCACCTTTATTGAGTTTAAAATAATAGGTTTCTGAAGTAGGATTATCTACTAAATAAGCATCCTTTTTGGCCAGAAACAGGAAGTATATTCCGAAAGCCATCAGAACCGCAAGAACAGAGATAAGGAAACCTTTTAAGGCAGGACTAATTTTCATATCCGTTATGGAGATTTTTGCAAATTTAATAATAATTTTCATTCTGCCTTATAGATTTTAATTCATACATTTGCAATTAATTTTTTTTACTTTTTTTATAAATGCCCAATACAGTTATCATAGGCTCAGGCAGTTATTTACCGCCCAATATCATTAGCCGCGAACACTTTATGGATACCACTTTTTTCACTGACAGCGGTGAGAAAATTGATAAGCCTGCAGAAGAGATTATTGGAAAATTTGTTGAAATTACCGAGATTGAAAACCGCCGATATATTGCTGATGATCAAATGAATTCTGACATGGGCTATGAAGCTTCCAAAAAAGCCATTGCTTCCGCCGGAATAGATCCTGAAACACTGGATTACATTATTTACGCCAGTAATTTCGGAGACGCTACCTCTGATGCCCGCCCGAATCTGATGCCGAATCTGGCTTCGAGGGTCAAGAATAAACTGGGAATCAGAAACAGAAAATGCATCACCTACGATATGGTTTTCGGATGTCCGGGCTGGGTAGAGGGAATGATTCTGGCCAATCATCTCATCAAAGCCGGAGTTGCCAAAACAATTCTCGTCGTCGGAGCCGAAACACTGAGCAGAGTAATTGACCCCTACGACCGGAATAAAATGATTTTCGCAGATGGCGCAGGAGCTACCATAGTACAGGCAACGGAAGAAGAAAATGTCGGAATTATTGCCAGCAATACCGTTTGCGACAATGATGTTGAAATCACCTACCTTGAAAGTGCGCCTTCCCTCAATAAAGAAGCGGATCAGAATGAACGCTACATCCGCATGCAGGGAAGAAAAATATACGAATACGCGCTGAAAAATGTTCCGGATGCCATCAAAACCACCATAGATGATGCGGGACTAAGTATTGAAGATATCGACAAAATATTGCTGCATCAGGCGAATGCTAAAATGGATCATGCCATTATTGACAGGCTGATGAGACTTTATGGCAAAAAAGAATATGATGAAATCGTAGCGCCGATGACCATTCAGGAGCTGGGAAATTCTTCCGTAGCGACTATTCCTACCATGTATGATCTTATTGCCAACGGCCAAATGGAAGGCCAGCAGTTCAAAGAAAAAGGAAATATCGTTTTTGCTTCTGTAGGAGCAGGAATGAACATCAATGCGATCGTTTACCGATTTCCGTAAATGAGTCACAAATACAGAATAGGGCACAGAATTTGAGAATTTTTTGTGCCTTTTTTATTTTAGCATGCAGAAAAACCTTCTCATTTTTACCGCCATTATATTTGTTCTGGAATTTTATGTGTTTCAGGCTTTCAAAATGGTTACCGAAAAACCCTGGGCCAGAACAGCCTATTGGATGATTACCGTCTCCGTCTATGCCCTTCTCGTTTATCTGATCCTTAGTTTCAGCAAAGCGGAAGGCGGACATTATCGTATTCAGTTCATCGTTTCGCTTTTTTTAATATTTGTAGTTCCTAAACTCTTAGCCGTTATTTTTCTTCTGATAGATGATCTTTTCCGGCTGATGGAATTCGGAATCCACTCGGTATCAGGCAAAACGGATGAAGGATATCCCGGACGAAGAAAATTTCTGGGCCTTGCGGGACTCGGGCTTACCGGGCTGTTCGCTATTTTGTTTACGGATGGCATCCTGTTTGGAAAATACCGGCACACCGCAC
>JADMKO010000070.1 GCA_015478785.1 Chryseobacterium sp.
CCTGTAGCGCCGCCGACAATACCGCCAATTACGGCTCCGGTACCCCGGTCTCTCTTATTGATGATGGCGCCGGCTGCGGCACCTCCTACGGTACCGATGATGGCTCCTTTAGCTGCTTTACTCATTCCCTGTTTTTGCTGAGCCTGAGTGGTTCCGGAAGAAGCGTTTCCTGTATTTCCGGACGGTGTATTGTTTACGTAAACGGTTTCCCTTACCACATTAGTTCGCACCGGTGCTGCGGATGCCTGTCTGGCTTTTGCCACCGTTTCGATGCTGTCAGCTTTTCTTTGGGTTTCGTAAGCGATTTTTTCCTTTTCAATAGCGAGTCGTTGCTTTTCTATTTCAATCTGTCGCTGTTGAAATTCCATCTTCTGTTGCTCCAGGCTCTTTTCAGCTACCTGATCGTTCTTAGTACAGGCGGTCAGCATTAAAGCAGCGACCATTCCTGCTGTGAGTATATTTTTCATGACGAATTTCTTTTATTATTTCCTAAGGAGTTCGCAAGAAAGAAACCAAGCGGGTGTTAACGACTGTTAAAATTGAGATTCTGTAAGTTTTTATTAAAAACAGGCAATAAAAAAATCCCTTCTGAGAAAAGGGATTTTGTGAGGTACCTAGCGGATTCGAACCGCTGTAGATGGTGTTGCAGACCACTGCCTAACCACTCGGCCAAAGTACCCTGTTGAGGTTGGCAAATATAGTGATTTTCTGCGAAAATAAAAAATTATTTTGAAGTATTGCGGGTAATCTTTTTTTCCAGTTCGATGCTCACGCCTTTCATTTCACCTTTCATGGGAGGGTTGGTTTTGGTGATTCTGATTTTCAAAAAGGTAATTCCGGGATAGTTCTGATAGATATTATTCAGGATCCTGCCTGCGACGTGTTCCATTAATTTGGAGGGCACTGCCATTTCGCGGTGAATAATGTCATTAATTTCAGCGTAGTTCAGTGTACTGCTGAGGGCATCACTTTCCACGGCATTCCACAGGTCTGTCGTGATTTCCAGATTGACCAGATACCAGGTGCCAATGATCTTTTCTTCCGGAAGCACGCCATGGTAGGCATAAATCCTCAGATCTTCGATGATAATTTTAGAATTCATACCCACAGCAAACAAAGAAATTTGTTATTTAACAGATTTGGAAAGTTCCAGCATTTTCTCAATCGGCACCAGCGCTTTCAGGCGAAGTTCTTCATCCATGGTAATTTCCGGCAGTTCGTATTTCATGCACAAATATAGTTTTTCCATGGTATTTCTTTTCATGAAAAAACATTCCGAACAGTTGCAGCTTTCGTCGAACACCAAAGCCGGAAGCAGTTCCTTGTGAGGTGCGCGTTTTTTCATTTCATGCAGAATCCCTTCTTCGGTTGCCACAATGAATTTCTGAGCTTCATCCTTCTCTACATAATTCAGCAGTGCGGAGGTGGAGCCGATAAAATGAGCCAGATCCAACACCGGCGTTTCACTTTCCGGATGTGCAATCAGTTTGGCATCAGGATGCTGTGCCAGCTGGGCAGCAATTCTTTCCATGGAGAAGGCTTCGTGTACGATGCAGCTTCCGTCCCACAAAATCATGTCGCGGCCGGTTTTCTTCATCAGATAACGGCCCAGGTTTTTATCCGGCGCGAAAATGAGCGGCCGGTCTTTCGGCATGGATTTGATGATGACTTCTGCGTTGGAACTCGTCACAATAATATCGCTTTCGGCTTTAGTTTCCGCATTACAGTTGATGTAGGTGGCGATCAAAGCACCGGGATATTGTTCTCTCATTTTTCTGAGGCCTTCCCCGCTGCAGCCGTCGGCCAGAGAGCAACCGGCCTGTAAGTCAGGAAGAACTACTTTTTTGGTTGGATTCAGGATTTTGGCTGCTTCCGCCATGAAATGAACGCCGCAGAAGGCAATCATATCTGCATCCGTATCTTTCGCTTGCCTTGCCAACTGCAAGGAATCACCAAGGAAATCGGCAATATCCTGAATGGCAGGAATCTGATAATAATGGGCGAGAATCACCGCATTTTTTTCTTTTTTAAGATCGAGAATGGCCTGTACCAAATCGTCACCCTGAGGAATCATGATGTCATCCAGTTTCAGGTATCCTCTTATCGGCAGGTTTGCTTTTGCTTTATCTAATGTTTCTGTACTCATTTCAGTGTTTTAAAAAATCTTTAATACTATTTTCTATATCCCTCTCAGCAGTTGCAAGATCGGCATTAATAATGGTTTTATCAAAACCGGACCTGAAACTCAGTTCCTCTTCTGCTTTGGCTACGCGCATTTTGATGGTTTCGGCATCCTCGGTTCCTCGGTTTTTCAGCCGGTTTTCCAGTTCCTTTACTGAAGGCGCCATGATAAACAGTGAAAGGGCTTTGTCTCCAAAATAATTTTTAAGCGAAATGCCGCCTTTTACATCCACATCGAAGATAACCGATTTCCCCGCGTTCCATATTCTTTCTACTTCGCTTTTCAGGGTTCCGTAATATAGGCCGCTGTATACTTCTTCATACTCTACAAAAGCGTCTTCGGCTATTTTGGTTCTGAACTCTTCTGGCGTGAGAAAGTGATAATCTACCCCGTTTTTTTCTGTTCCGCGAGGCGCTCTTGTGGTGCAGGATACGGAAAAGGCCATGTCGGGAAATCTCGACAGCGCGTATTTTACCAATGTTGTTTTGCCGCTTCCTGAAGGTGCCGAAAAGATAATTACTTTTTCCATACCGTTACAGTACATTTAAAGTCTGTTCTTTCATTTTCTCCAAATCGTCCTTCATCATCACGACGAGTTTCTGGATTTCAGCGTGGTTCGCTTTGGAGCCGAGGGTATTGATTTCGCGGCCTATTTCCTGAATGATGAAGCCGAGTTTTTTTCCGTTAAAATGCTCTTTGTTCATCACTTCTTCATAATATTTGAGGTGCTGGGTCAGCCTTACTTTCTCTTCAGAGATGTCGAGTTTTTCAGTATAATACGCCAGTTCCTGATAAAACCGGGTTTCGTCTACGTTTTCAAATTCCTTCAAAATATTCTGATACCGTTCCCGGACGGCGGTGATTCTTGTTTCTTCGAATGGAATCACTTTCTGAAGGTTTTCTTCGATGCTGTTGAGGTTTTTTGTGAGTTCTCTTTTCAATATTTTTCCTTCCGTATTTCTGAATTCGTCAAACTTTGCGATCGCATTTTCCAAAAGTCCGACCAGAAAAAACCATTCATTTTCTTCCAGGGCATCGCTTCGGGTAGAAAGTGCGTCAGGAAACCGGATGGCCATTTTCAGGTATTCAAAATCCGGCGCATCATCTGCCACGCCTCGAAGTTCTTCCACGTAGGACTTCACCAGTTCCTTGTTGATTTTTATATCCGTGTTCAATTCCAGATTTTCCATATTGATATAACAGTCCACTTTTCCTCTCCCAATGCGGTCGGTCAGGATTTTCCGGATGTCAAATTCCTTTTCGCGGTATCGGGAAGGTACTTTGGTGTTCAGGTCGAAGCTCTTGCTGTTGAGAGACTTAAGGTCTATTGTAATTTTTTTTCCTTCAAAAACTCCTTCGGATCTCCCGAAGCCTGTCATGGATAATATCATAAAACGGTATTGTCTTACAAAGATAAAAATTTAAATTCGCAATGTGAAAAAATTAATTTCTATTGCAGGCACTACGGGAATCGGTAAAACGCGGCTGGCCATAGCGGTTGCGAAGCATTACCAAACCGAGATTATTTCCTGTGATTCGCGTCAGTTTTTCAAGGAGATGAAGATCGGCACTGCGGCTCCGTCGGCTGAAGAACTCGGCGAGGTTCCGCATCATTTTATCGGGCATCTGTCGGTGACGGATTCTTATTCCATCGGCCAGTATGAGGTGGATGCGCTTCAGAAACTGGAAGAACTGTTTGCGGTTCACGACGAGGTGGTGATGGTGGGCGGAAGCATGATGTACGAAAAAGCGGTGACCGAAGGTCTGAACGACCTTCCCGAAGCCAGCGAAACCCATCAGGAAAAACTGAATGAGATATGGAAGAATTCAGGAATCGAAGGGTTGCAACAACTTTTAAAGGAGTTAGACGAAACCTATTATCAGCAGGTAGATCTGGACAATCCGAGGCGGTTGCTCAGAGCAATTGACGTGATCTGGCAAACGGGCAGGCCCTATTCCGAACTGATTTCTTTACCACGAAAACAACGGGATTTTCAGGTAATCCGTATCGGCATTACTGCGCCAAGGGAAATTATTTATGACAGAATCAACAGCAGAGTGGAGGTGATGCTGGAATCCGGACTGGTAGAAGAAGCCCGATCGTTATTGCCTTATCAGGATCTGGTGCCCTTAAAAACCGTAGGATACACAGAGCTTTTCAGGTGTTTTTCCGGAGAATGGGATCTGGAAACGGCGGTTTCAGAAATTAAGAAAAACTCGAGGCGTTTTGCGAAACGACAACTGACGTGGTACCGTAAGGAGGACAATATCCATTGGGTGAGTTTTGAACATTCTCAGGAAGAAGCCTTATCTT
>JADMKO010000071.1 GCA_015478785.1 Chryseobacterium sp.
GATCAAATGATATTCTGCAAGAAATGCTTTGCGCTGAGCGTGATCTGCGGTGTCAAACTTTTGGCAAAACGCAAAAAAAGAAGTGAATAATGTTAAAAAAAAGAGTAATTTTTTGTTCATCTGGTGCATTTAAAACTTAAATCTAAGATAAAGCTTTTTTAGACAGATCAAGTTGATTTTTTCAGAAACTTGCTTTCACCTGCATGCTGCCGATATGAATCGTTCTTTCGCCGGAATTACGGCCTTCATAATTCACGTTCAGCATAATGAAACTGTTCAAAGCTTGTTGAAGAAATAAACTCCAGACCTGATTTTTACCCGGTTTCAGTCCGTCCAGCATCTGGTTTCCGACCAGTGAAAAATTATTTCCTGTAAAATCATTATTAATGAAGGAAAAATTACCACGGACAGAAGTTTTCTTATAATCCCACTGCAGCGCCCCGGTGATATCGAAGGTTTTCAGCATTTCTTCGCCGTCGGTTCTTTTCTTTTGTCGGAAAGCGGAAGAGAGTTCTGCCTGTATGGTTTCCGAGAATTTATACGTGGCTTTCGGCTTGGTTTCAATATTATTGAGAATGAAATCTCTGGTTTTGAATATTTGCGACGAATTCTGAATATGATGAACGGAGTTTTCCCAATCTACCCGAAAATCAGTGTTGAACCAATACCCGATATTCAGAAAATGCGATTCCTGGTCGCGTTCTTCGTTACTCGCATTGGCATTAATAATATTGTTGTTGGCGATAAAACGGTAATTTCCGTTCCAGCCGGATTTCTCTGTCGGATTAAACTGCGCGGAAGCCAGAAGGTTCTGGTTTTTTAGAATCTGATTGCTGTTTTTTTCAAAAGGATTCCACACGACGACTTTGTCTTCTTTGAAATAAGAATTTTGAGAATTGAGTGAGAAATTGAAATTCCAGCGTTTCAGGAAGCTGTTTTCGGAATTTAATATAATCGAAGGATTCACAAAAAGCGCAATCTGAAGTTTGTTTTTATTGGAAGGAATATAGCGCACAGAGTTCGTGTACACGCGGATGTACTGTGCGAGATCAGCATATTCTGCAATTTCAAATTCGTCCAGCTGCTGAATGCCGTCGCCGTTATAATCGGTCCACTTGTAAATTCCCTGGCCGTCCGCCACTTTCACATATTGAAATTCACGCTGCGCTTCCTGGCCGTTTCCTAATTCATAAAAAGCCTGCAAACGCATTCCGTTGCGGAAAAGCTGTTGATTGTAAAGAATATTCCCGACCACAAAATCATTGTTCAGATTGGAGGCCAGCAAATCATCCTGATAATAAAACTTCCGGTAATGAACGAGTGCATTCAGCGTGGTTTGTTCCGTTTTAATGAGCTGGCTTTCTGCTACGATTCCCAGAATATGGTTCATGTTTTCCATGCGGTTGTTTCGGATGGAATCATTATCACGGAAATAAACTCTCGTCAAGAGATGGGTTCTGGCGGAATCACCGATTTTTTTCTGAACAAAAAGTTCTTTCCAGCTGAAACTCGTGGTATCAAAAAGCTGGGTTTCATTAAATTTTTTCTCGTTATGTTCCATGCTTCCGCCGATTGCCCAGCTTCCTTTTTTTCCGGTGTATTCTGAAATCAGATTCGCACGCGCAAACTGGGTATTCTGAAAATCTGCTTTGGTATCGAGATAGGAAAACTTTCCCTGAGTGTTGAATTTATTTTTCTGCCATCCGAAATCCAGATCGTTTTTAATGCCTTTGTACGCATCTCTTTCATCCAGATAATTCAACCGGTAATTCAGAAAAGAACGGTTTTGCCATTGGTTTAAAAAACTGAAAATAATTCTGTTCTGCGTTCGGTGATTAAACTCATTGGGCAAATTAAAATCTCTGGAAAACTCTACATCATTAATTCTGTCCAGAATATGAAACTGCGAACTGATGTGTTGGTATTCGAAAGCGGGCGTTCCTTTCCAGCTGTTTTTGGTAAAGGTTTTATGTCCGAAAATGCGTCCTGCATAGCCAAAGTTCTGATGCGTGTCCCGAGACGAAAAAAGATTGACATCATAATTGCTGAAAGAAAAATCCGTTCCTAACACGCCGTCTTTCAATAAATATTCTGCATTATAGGAAAAAACATGCGATTTCTGTGGCGAAGGCAATTTGCGCACTGCTCTGTATTCGCCCAAATTCGGTCCTGCATATTGGAAAACCCGGCCATTATTGGTGGTTTGTTTCAGTGTATAATCGCCGCGGCTGGTTCCGAAATACGTGAAAGCAACCTGATATAAAGTTTGCGATGCATCCGTAGAAAATTCATAATAATTTCCGGCAGGATGATCCACCAGACGGTATAGAATTTTGTTGACATCATATTCAGAAACCACTCCGGAAGGCGCATACATGAGTTCCGGATCATTTCCTGCCTGTGCCAGAATCTGCTGGTCGGCTTCACTTAAATTCAAAGCGAGAGGCGCATTTTTATTGTCCTCTTCCACAAACCATTTCAACCCTGTTCTGAACCGTTCCCGTTCATGCTGGATTCCTCCGGTGAAAAGGTATCGGGAGAAATTCCGGTTGGTATAATTGTAAGAAATGGTAATGAAATTCTGTTGCAGAATAGGCCGGAAGCTGGTAAACGTCACTTCGCCCGTATTGTAGTTGATGATATAATCCAGATTTTCGCCGCGTTTCATCAGAATACCGTCGATAAAAACCTGTTCTGAACCTGAAATAACGGTGATGAAAAGTTCGCCGTTTTTTCCCGTTAAACGATAAGGCCCCTGATTTCCTTCCATTCCCTGAAAGCGGATTCTGTGAAATTCACTTCGCGCAATTCCGGCAGAAACTTCTACGGAAGTTTTATTTTTTTCGCCGAAATCCGTCTGAAACTCAAGTCCCATACTTCTCCGCTGATAGCGGCCAAAATAGGTTTTGTCGTCATAAAGTTCCAGATGGCCGGCTCGGAGAATTGATTTTTCTTTGATGTTCAGCTGAAGATAAATCCGGTCAAATTCTTCCAGAGTTTGGGTGTAACCGTCTGCCTGAATGGGCAAATTGTGATCGGAAATCGAAGCCAGAACAGAAACATCTTTTGAAAGTTTCCCCGAAATCTGCAGATCCATCGAACTCTGAACAGACGATCCCTGATTGTTTCCGAACGTCATTCCGCGGATAATGGAACCTTTGGCGTTCAGGTCGCCCAAAAATCGTTGCCGGTCATTTTTCATCAGCACTTCTTCATCAATAACGATGCGATTTCTGGTTTTTACAAAGTCCAGCGTGTCTTTCGCAAAAATGTCTTTTTCCATCCAGGCGGCGAATACTGAATCTTTTTTGGCAGAATCTTTCGGAAGGTTGGGATTTTTCCACGTGAAGATTTGAGCATTCGCTAACGTAATGCCCAAGGTAAATAGCAGGAAAAAAAGCAGTTTTACTCTCAAATCTATCCAAAAAAGTGACCGTAAAAGTAACGAAAATATCAGTGAAAAAGTACAGAAGCAAAAAGCTTCGAAAAACGTTATTGCCGGTCAGACCTTGCTTTTTTATATGAAATAAATCAGGCTTTTTTTTATTAAATGTGTAATATGTATTGCATCGCAAAAAGGTATTGTTAAATATAAATTCATGTTATGTGCTGATTGTGATTTACTTATGTATGTGAGTGCTTATCCGCTTAAATTCAAGAGATGTCATTCTTTTAACAATTATTTAATAACCGGCTTTGGCATCGGTGGCTTTATTTTTGTACTTTTGCATCAAGAAATTAATATTAAAACTTAATAAAATGAAAAAGATTTTTACAATTTTAGGAATTGCTGCATTGTCCGTAGGAATCAATGCTCAAGCTTTTACAGCAACGTATGACTTTGCTGGAACTCCCTTCGACCCTTCGGGTGTAGTTGTTGGTTCGAATGTAACGGTAAGTAATTTTACGAACACAGGATATGCTACAACAACAACAGGAAACAGATTCGCACATTCTGACGCACCCTTAACGACTACCCCTGATCTTTCAAAATACTTTGAAGTAACTGTTACTCCTGCTGCTAATTACACCTTGACAGTAAGTACAATTACCTTTAGAAGTCAGAGATCTGGTACTGGACCCAGAACCTATGTAGTGAGATCAAGTGCGGACGGCTACGCTGCTAATCTTCCTGCTTCTATCAATCCTGCCAATGCAGAACTAGAAGTTATTGGTACAAATGAATTTCATTTTGTGAATGATATCAGTGCTGGTCAAAATGGTAATACCGTTACTCCAACAAATATAGTTAATCAAGCTTCACCAGTTTCTTTTAGATTCTACTTCTACGAAGCTGAAGCAACAGGAGGAACTTTCAGTGTTGATGATGTAATAATTACTGGTACTGTTACTTCATCTTTGGGTGTTGTTGAGAACTTCTCAACAAAGTACAACTTCGTTAAAAACACCTTAGTAACTGAAAATATTTATTTCGGTTCTGAAGC
>JADMKO010000072.1 GCA_015478785.1 Chryseobacterium sp.
CGATGGATCACCCTTCCCGTCTTCATGCTCTACCAAACCGGTTTCAAAAAGATTATTGCTGATAATGGCTCTCGCTTCTGCTACAGAAAGGCCGACAAGATTCGGCACTCCGATGTTTCTTTTAGGTCCGGCTCCGATCACCAGATCGATGGTAGAGAATCTTTCCAACTGCGTTCCCGGTTTCAGTGCCGTACCGTTAAACAGCATTCGGATTACGGCATCGCGCTGAATATTGGGTTCATAAATGGTATCGCCTACTTTAAGGCCTACCTGATCAAGTCTCAAAAATGCAAGACCTTTGTATTTGTCCAGAATATCCGGCACCGTCACTTTAGCCCAGGTTCTTGGGTTTACTTTCAGCATAATGGTGCGACCCCCTTTCACACGGGCACCCGGTTTAGGAAAAATATCCAATACCTGAAAAGGCTTGTATTTCGGATCGAATTTAAAGCTGTCCACTTCATATTCCAGCCCAACATCATCCAGCACCTTGATGGCTTCATGTACCGATTTGTTCATCACATTCGGTACCGGAATTTCTTTGCCATGATTGGTATGAAGTTCTAACCAACGGAAAGTAAGCCAGACCACGCCGATAAATATGACTGCTGCCAAGATAATATTCAATAGTACTTTCCAGTGGAAGAGTGATTTCAGCATGGTTTTAATAACTTTAAACGTAGGCAAATATAAATAATAATTTTAAAAATAGGAGGCGGTCATTTCGACAATCCTGACAGATGAACATCCTGATTTCAATACACTGATGCACAAACATTCAGCAAAATCATTAAATTTGTCGCTACTGATTTGTAATACTTATGAAAAAAACCAATGTAGCCGTCGTAATGGGAGGCTATTCCGGAGAATATGAAGTCTCTTTAAAAAGCGGCCAGCTTATTTTTGATTCCCTCGACCGGTCAAAATATAATGTGTATAAAATCGTGATTTTACAGGAAGGTTGGTTTTTTCTGGACGATCACGGACAAAAAGTTCCCATCAATAAAGAAGACTTTTCGGTTCCCCTCAGCAGTGGCTACACGGTTCGTTTCGATGTTTGTTTTAATATTATCCACGGAAAGCCGGGTGAAAATGGAGAATTGCAAGCATATTGGGATTTAGTCGGCCAGAAATATACAGGCTGCGGATTTTACCAAAGCGCCCTCACTTTTAATAAAAAAGACACTTTAGCAGTATTGTCCAAATATGGAATTCTTTCTGCGAAAAGCATCTATCTGCGAAAAGAAATGCCTGCAGATATTGAAGAAATTGTGCAGGAAATTGGTTTGCCCTGCTTTGTAAAGCCAAATCAAAGTGGATCATCTCTGGGAATTTCCAAAGTGAAAACTGCCGACGAGTTCGAAAAAGCTTTTGCCTTAGCTTTTGCAGAGGATGAAGAAATTCTGATAGAAAGTTTTCTGGATGGAATGGAAGTTTCCGTGGGAGTATTGGATCTCAATGGAAAAACTACCGTTCTGGGTATTACAGAAATTGTTCCGACAAAAGAATTTTTCGATTATGAAGCCAAATATGAAGGTGCTTCAGAAGAAATTACCCCGGCAAGAATTGATGAAGAAACAAAAAAACGGGTGGAAGACACAGCAAAGCACGCTTACGAATCCTTGGGAATGAGCGGGTTTTCCCGAAGCGAATTTATCATTATGAACGGAATTCCTTATATGCTGGAAATGAATACCAATCCCGGATTTTCGCCGGCTTCTATCCTGCCGCAACAGGCTCAGCATTTCGGAATTTCTATAGAAGACCTTTGCGGACAGGAAGTAGAAAAAGCTTTACAACAACATAAATAAGCAGATATATGAGAATTGCTGTATTTCCGGGATCTTTCGACCCCGTTACTTTAGGACATTATGACATTGTGGAACGGGCAACGCCTCTGTTTGATAAAATTATTATCGCCATAGGCCAGAATTCACAGAAAAAATATATGTTCTCGCTGGAGCAACGAAAAGAATTTATCCAGAAAACGTTTAAAGATTTCCCGAATGTGGAAGTGGACAGTTTTGAAGGCCTCACCATTGATTACTGCCAAAGCAAGAAGGTGAATTTTATCCTTCGCGGACTTCGGAATCCTGCCGATTTCGAGTTTGAAAAAGCCATTGCACAAACCAACCGAACGCTGACTCACGACAATAAAATCGAAACGATATTCCTGCTGACTTCCGCCGGAAAATCCTTTATCAGCAGCAGTATCGTAAGAGAAATCATCAGCTTCAAAGGCCATTATGAACTTCTGGTTCCGGATTCGGTTCGGGTCTAACAGGTTGTTTTAAAATAAAACCCTTGGAATTAGAACAAAATTTCAGCATTCTCATCGAGACGCTTGGCACCATAGCTTTTGCGATGTCGGGCACTTTTGCGGCAATGCAAAAACGGTTTGATCCTTTCGGGGTTCTTATTATATCGTTTGTTACGGCAGTTGGCGGAGGTACAATCCGGGATTTACTGCTGAATGTTCCGGTGTTCTGGATGCATGATATTTTCATCTGTGCGGTGATATTCATTGCCACCGTTCTTGGGATTATTATCAAATATTTCGAGAAAAACTTCCAGGTCACCCTGTTTCTCTTTGACAGTATTGGTTTGGGACTCTTCACCATTATTGGTATTCAAAAAGGCCTGAATGCAGATCTGCATCCCGTCATCTGTATTACGTTGGGAACCATTACCGGCTGTTTTGGCGGAATATTGCGTGATATTTTACTGAACAGAATACCGCTGATTTTCAGAAAAGAAATTTATGCTACTGCCTGCATTCTGGGTGGAACGGTGTACCTTCTAATGATTCAATACAGTGGCATTTCCAGCATTGTAAAACAGATGATTACCATCCTGCTCATCGTTACCATCAGAACGCTCGCGGTAAGGTTTCACTGGCAGATGCCTAAATTTTACAACGATATTCACGACGGCAGAACCTGATTGGGTTTGGAAACAATGTTGTGCTTACATCGGGTTTGTATGTCTTTGTTCTTTGCATTTTTGAATAGCTCAATTCCGCTACGGTTTGCTTACTTAAATTAAAAACCCCGGAAACCTGTTACAATTTCCGGGGCCCTCAATTAATAAACTATTAAAAAATAAACTAGGAACTCGTCTGCTGCGTTCATCTCATGCAGACACTTCTATAACGCAAATATTGTGCAAAAATTACTTCCGATATGGTTAAATTATGTTAAATCGGAGTATTTCAATTTACTGACAGTCAACAAATTGTTTACAGTGATTACTGAACCGCTGTTTTCCTGAAAAATCTGTATCTTTCGGCTTCAATAATTTTCACATGGATTTAGCATTTAATACCCGCGAGGACAAGAATAAACTCAGGCTTTCAGACATCAACAGCCTTTATAATGAAATAAAAAAAGGCGGTGGCGAAAAAGGATTACAGAAACTTCGTGATCAGGGTAAAATGACGGCCCGCGAGCGTATTGAATATCTGCTGGACAAAAACCGCGATTCGATTGAAATCGGAGCTTTTGCCGGATATGGAATGTATGAAGAACACGGCGGGTGCCCAAGCGGTGGCGTAGTAGTGGTGATGGGTTATGTTTCAGGAAAACAGTGTATCGTAGTCGCCAATGATGCTTCTGTAAAAGCAGGTGCATGGTTCCCGATCACTGGAAAGAAAAATTTGCGTGCTCAGGAAATAGCCATGGAAAACAGACTTCCTATTATTTACTTGGTGGATTCAGCGGGAGTATATCTTCCCATGCAGGATGAAATATTTCCGGACAAGGAGCATTTTGGCAGAATTTTCAGAAATAACGCCCGCATGAGTTCTATGGGAATTATTCAGATTTCTGCGGTGATGGGAAGTTGTGTAGCAGGCGGTGCCTATCTCCCGATTATGAGTGATGAAGCCATGATTGTGGACGGAACAGGATCTATATTCCTGGCAGGAAGTTATCTCGTAAAAGCAGCCATCGGTGAAAATATTGACAATGAAACTTTGGGCGGTGCCACCACCCATTGCGAGATTTCAGGAGTTACGGATTACAAAGCGAAGGATGATAAGGACGCACTCGACCGTATCAAGAATATCATGAAAATGACGGGCAGTTTTGAGGAAGCAGGCTTCAACCGGACTGAAAGTTTCCCTCCTCGGGAAAACCCAGCCGATATTTTCGGACACATGCCTGTTTCCAGAGCGGAACAGTATGACACTTTTGATATCATCAAATGCCTTACAGACCATTCGGAATATGAAGAATATAAGCCGGATTACGGCAAAACCATCATCTGCGCTACAGCGAGAATTGACGGTTGGGCGGTAGGAATTATTGCCAACCAGAGAAAAATGGTAAAAAACGGCAAAGGCGAAATGCAGTTCGGGGGAGTGATCTATTCGGATTCTGCGGATAAAGCCACCCGCTTTATCGCCAATTGCAATCAGCGGAAAATTCCCTT
>JADMKO010000073.1 GCA_015478785.1 Chryseobacterium sp.
CCGTGGAATTATCCTTGTGAAACCCGACAATGACTTTAGAATTATTGGGAATCGTAGCAATTTCTGTTGGCTTTTTTAAAATGATCCCCGATTTTGATTTCAATTTATTGTAAAAAGTATGGTACGGTGCTTCTTCCAAGGGAATATAATAATATGGCTCTTCTGATGAAAAGGGGAGAAGGCAGTTTTTATTCCAAAGGGCAGTCAGCGCATTGGCGTACATTTTTTCTGATAATTTTTTGTGGCTTTCGTTATTCAGATCGTGAACGATATTTTGCGGATTCACCGGCTGATATTCTGATAATCCGAGAACATATTTTGTCATCAGGATTTTCTTTACGCTTTCTTCCAGACGCGGAGCTGAAATCTCTCCTTTGGCAATCGCTTCTTTAATCAGTCTTTTTCCTTCTCTCACGCCATCGGAAAAAAGCATGATATCATTACCTGCTTTGAAGGCTAATGCGTCCAGTTCGCCGGGTTGGTAGCGTTTGGCCACCGCTCCCATATTGAGCGCATCGGTAATAATTAATCCTTTATAACCATATTTTTCTTTCAGTAAACCGGTGATGATATTCTTGGAAATAGATGCGGGAATTCCTTTCTCATTTTCCAAAGCGGGAACGTAAAGATGGGCGATCATGACACCGCCTATTCCTTTGTCCATCAATGTTTTGAAAGGTGCGAGCTCTACAGATTCCAGTCTTTTTTTGGAATGAGAAATCACGGGTAAATCCAAATGAGAATCTACATCTGTGTCACCGTGGCCCGGGAAATGTTTGATGGCGGCCAGAATTCCGTTTTTTTGTAAACCCTGTGTGTAAGCAAAAGCAGAGGCTACCACATTATCCACTTCAGACCCGAAACTTCTGTTGCCAATAATGGGATTTTTCGGATTGGTGTTGACATCTACAACAGGTGCGAAATTCCAGTGAATCCCCATTCGCGTCGCGTCTTCAGCGATTTTCGCAGATAATTCAGAAATCAAATTTTTGTCTTGAATGGCTCCTAAAGTGATAGCCCAGGGAAATTTATGGGCAGCTGCGATTCTTTGGAATATTCCCCATTCTGCATCCATCCCGATCAGGAGAGGAATTTTGGAGTTTTTCTGGAATTCATTCACCAACGTTATCAGTTGTTCAGCATTGTCCTGCATCAGAATCAAACCACCAATTTTTTCGCTATCGACCAGATTTCTGACGAAACTGATATGCGATTCTCCTTTATTCGTGTAAAGCGCAACTATGAAAAGCTGTCCTAATTTTTCATCTTCTGAAAGAGAACGATACGTTTCATCCACCCAATCCTGTGCTTTTTTGCGCTCTTTCTCGGTGAAATTATCCGGAGTATATTGTCCGGGAAACTGAGCCGCAGTGCTTAACAGGAGTATGAAAGTGAAGATAGATGAGATAAAATTCATTGGAAAAACGATATCAACAAAAATACGATATTTTCCGTGAAGTCTTTCCTTTTTGATAAATTGGTATATGTTTTGAATCGGATGTTTTATAAAATTTATATCAAATGAAAAAATTACTTACTTTATTAATGATGGCTGCTTTCAGCTTTATGATTATTTCCTGTGATACAACACGTGATGACAGGATAGATCAGGACACGTATTCTGTTGTGTACGATTTAGCCAATGTGGATTTCATTTATTCTGCAGCGGACGGGTATACGATTTCCAGAACCATGAATATTTATAATTCCGATGTTCTTTTGATGTACCGCAGAACGGGGACTACCACCACAGGAGAAGCAGTATGGCAACAAATTCCGAAAACGATTTATTTGGCCGGAGGTAATGAACTGGATTATGATTTTGATTTCTCATCAAAAGATTTCGTTATCTATGCCAACGGTAATTACGACATTTCTACTACGCCTCAGTATATCAACGGACAGACATTCAGAATTGTGATTGTGCCCGCAAGTTTTGGAACCAACAAAAACGCTCAGGTAGACCACAGTGATTATCACAGTGTCGTTAAATACTACAATATTGATGATACGAAAGCGGTAAAGCTTTAAGATTAATTCAATACCATAAAGAGAAGAAGCTGTTTCCGGAAAGAAACAGCTTTTTTAATGGATTGAAAGAGTAATTGAAAATTATTTCAAATAATCGTCATGCTGGGTATCTAGATAATGTCCGAAATAATCTTTCTTTACTTTCAGATACCCTTCGTTTTCCGTTGTTGTTTCCATCTGTAATGGAATTCTTTGGTGAAGAATGATGTCACTGTCTTTCACAAACCGGATTTTTTCAGGATTATTGGTGATCAGATTGATTTCTGAAATATTCATGAGTTTCAGGATTTCGATCGCCACATCAAAATTACGGTCGTCCGCAGGAAGTCCAAGATGAAGGTTGGCTTCTACTGTGTCCATACCTTTTTCCTGTAATGCATATGCTTTCAGTTTGTTGATAATTCCAATATTTCTCCCTTCCTGGCGAAGATAAATAATGATGCCTCCGTTTTCATGAAGGTATTTCATGGCAGCGTCCAGTTGCTGTCCGCATTCGCATTTTTTGGAGTGAAATACTTCGCCTGTGATACATTCCGAATGAAACCTGACGTTTACAGGACGTGTAAAATCCGTATTTTCGGCAATGATGGCCATATGTGGCATCCAGTCGTTCTCATTTTCTGAGAAAGCCATCATCCGGAAACTACCATATTCGGTAGGAACATTGGCTTCCGCCTGTATTTTAATCATGATATAAATTGTTCGCTAAGGAGCTTTGGGAGATGCGGATTCCAATTCAGAAAGATTGGTTTTTAATCTCACGAGATATCGGTTAATAATCTCGTCTTCATCCTTGTTCAGGTATTGCCTCAGTCTTTGAATTTTTTTATAGGTCCTTTCAATTTCTCTCAGGTTACGGTTTTTACCGTTGATGTCATAAGCACCGTAAGCATAAAGATAATTCTGCAAATGTTGTTTCAGCCGGCTTACTTCCAGATTTACCCCGTCGTTCCTGAATTTAGGAAATGTGGAAATCAGATTGGTGATCTCTGCAGCATTCACATTATTCTGCATCGCTTTCCCCAGTCTGCTTTCAATGGAGCCAGGCTCGTTACTTGCAGAAGAAATAGTACTGTTTAGCGGCGACATATTAAATTTTTCCACTGCACAGTTAGTGAGGGTAAAACAAATTATTAAAGCGTAAAACAGTATTTTTTTCATCATTTTGCCTTTTGATAAAGAATCGGGTTCAGGCTTTCGTCGTTGTACATTTTCATTTGTCTGTACACTTTCATTTTCACCTTACCGTTCTCTATATCAGCCAGCAATTGATCTATGGAAGTTGTGAGGTCGTTTTTCTGTTCCAGGAGAACATCCAGTTTTTCCCGGCACTTGCTGCGGTGTTCATCCGTAGCGCTTTCCCGACAGGCTTCCAAAGCCATATGATATACTTTTAATGCTAAAATGGACAACCGGTCCACTGCCCAGGCAGGAGTTTCCGTGTTGATCTTAGCATTATTATCTGGAGTAACATTTTCGTATTTTGTAAGAAACCAACTGTCTATAAACTCTACAAGATCAGTTCTTTGCTGGTTGGAAGCGTCTATTCTTCTTTTAATTTTCAACGCCTCTTCAGGTACAATTTTTTCATCACGTATGATATCTTCCAAATGCCACTGAACGGTATCAATCCAGTTTTTTGCATACAAAAGACGTTCCAAACTTTCCTTTTGGAAAGGGTTGTTCGCAGGAGTATCAACATCATCTGCAAGATGGTAATCCGTTATCGCCTGATTGAAAATTTCCCAAGCAGTTTCTGAAAAAGCCTTCATCAAGAGAGTGATTAATTGCTGTTTTCGGTATTTCCTTGCGGATTTTCCGGTTTCTTTTTGTCGTCCTCTTTCACTGCATCTTTAAATTCTTTGATGCCGGAACCCATTCCTCTCATCAGTTCCGGAATCTTTTTTGCCCCGAAAAGAACAATGATGATCAGTGCTATGATCAATATTTCTTTAAATCCTAATCCCATCTCAGTACTATTTTATTTGCAAATTTAGATTATTTTTAGTTAATCCAGCCTAGTGGATCCATGGGTTGAAGTGTCTTTCCGTTCCAGATTTGAAAATCTAGGGTATAGGTGCCATCAAAATCTTCGCCTATCACACCGATTGGTGTTCCTGCAGATACCTGTTGGTTCAGTTTTACAGAAACGCTGGAAAGGTTGGCATATACTGTAAAATAATCGCCGTGTTTTACGGTAACGAAACGGGATCCGTCGGACGAAAGGTTTATTTTTGAAATCACGCCCGGGAAAATGCTCTTGGCTGTCGTGCCTTTGCTGACCGCTATTTTGATTCCAATATTATCTA
>JADMKO010000074.1 GCA_015478785.1 Chryseobacterium sp.
GGATTGTGGTATCCTTGATAGGCTGGCCGTCAAAATATACCGTATTCTGAGCATTCAGTTTGAACTGTTGGTTCAGTCCTTCCAAAGAAATCCTGTCATAATAGTTTTCTTTTACGCTTGCGGAAATAATCCCGTTAGAAGCTAACCCTTCGAAGCTTTTCAGGTTCTGGGGAAGGTTGGCAGCGGTTTTGAAAACTTTAGTAGATTGGACGTTCTTTTTGTCGCTGGCGATCAGCGAATTGGAAGCTAACATTCCGTCAACCAGCACTACAGGCTGGTTTTTGCTTTGCGCATAGGTCATTGCCGATGCAACTAGTAAAAAAGTGTAAAGTATTTTTCTCATTATTAAAAAATTATGATTACACAAATATATAAAAAAACTATATTGAATGATGATATTCGGACTTATTTTTTTGATTTTGTAATTAAAATGATGAAAAAATCAAATTTCATGTAATTATCAAATCCTTTATACGCCCTCTTTCTCAGTTAGTCCTGTTTTTTTAAAAATTTTAAAAGTGGTTGAATAAAACGATCAAAGGATTCAATATGAGGTGAATGCCCAATGTTTTCCAATTCTACCAATTCGGAACCCGGAATTCGTTTCTGAGTTTCTTTTCCCAGATGTTGATACTGTCCCATCAAAGGCTGCAAATCTTTTGGAGCAGCGGCTTTCCCAATCGCCGTTCTGTCTCTGGTTCCAATAATAAGAAGAGTTGGAGATTTAATTTTATCAAAATCATCCACGACGGGTTGGGTATAAATCATATCAGTAGTCAATGCCGCATTCCAAGCGATGATTGGATAATCCTCATGTAATGTCCAGCCTGCCAAAAGATTCAACCACAGATCGTATTCGGATTTCCACTTGCCATCATAATAGTATTGCAGTTGGTATAATTTGTAACCCTCATAATTGTTTTTCAGTTCATTGGAATATAATTGATCAATGCTTTGGTAAGGCGAGAATTTCTGGTAATTTTCCAGGCCAATGGGATTCAGCAGAACAAGCCGGGTAACTCTTTCCGGATACATCACTGCCATTCTTGAAGCCAGCATTCCGCCCATCGAATGTCCTAAAACTGTGAATTTATGAATCCCTAATCCTTCTACCAAGGACATTGTATTAGCAGCGAGTTGATGAAAGCTGAACTGATAATGTTTCGGTTTTGAAGATTTTCCGAAACCGATCTGATCCGGAATCACGACCCGAAAACCTTCCTGAACGAGTGCGCGGGCGGTTTCCTCAAAATAATAACCGTTGAAATTTTTTCCGTGAAGCAACACAATAGTTTGGCCATTCTCTTTTCCATTCTCTGGAGATATGTCCATGTACGCCATTTTCAGTTGCTGCTCCTGATTCTGAACAGTTTTGTAGGAAACAGGAAAGGGATACGTGACAGTAGTAAGTTCAGCGTCCAGAGGTTTTAATAAGTTTTTATTTTGGGCGTTGCAGGCAGTAAACAAAACTGTAGTCAGGAATAAAAAAGTGAAGTTCTTCAGCATTATTATAAATTTTAAGTGGAAAAATATGATTCAATCAAATTTCAATACAACCTCGAAAACCTCTCGCAGCATAATAGGAAGATGCACCGTTGTGATAGGTAAACACAGTATTATACCTGCGGTCACAAAAAAGAGCTCCTCCAAGTTTCCTGATTTCCGCGGGAGTTTCAATCCAGCTTGAGGTTTTTAGATCGAAGATGTCCAGAGACTGTAATTTTCTGTATTGCGTTTCATTGAGCAGTGTAATTTCCATATTTTCTGCCATTTCTACAGCACTGGTGAGTGGTTGATGCTCTTTTCGGGATATGCGTGCTTCTTTGTCGTAACAGGTACTACGCCTGCCTTTTGGACTCTCTGTGGAACAGTCGCAGAAAATAATTTGTTTCTGATTATTATTAAAAACAACAACATCGGGTTCCCCTCCCGTTTTCTCCATTTCAAAAACCGCTTTTAGTTTTGTGGGTTGTGCTAATAGTTGCTCTTCGATGGTGGCCCATTGCAACTCTGCATGTCGGTGTTTGTTTTCGTTAAATCTTTTTTGAAGAACGCTGAGGAGTTCCTCTCTTTCTTTGGCTGTTACATTCATAGCGGAGATTTTACAGCAAATTTAATAAAACGGTATGATAGTGTTAATCTAACCATTAATGATTTCGCCACCGTTCGGATGCAGCACCTGTCCTGTAATATAAGATGCGTCTTCGGAAGCCAGAAAAAGATAGCATGGTGCTACTTCGTTGGGTTGCCCGGCTCGTTTCATGGGAGTATCACTGCCAAATTCAGCTACTTTTTTCTTTGAAAAAGTGGAAGCTATCAACGGTGTCCAAATAGGGCCCGGTGCTACCGCATTTACCCGAATTTCTTTTTCCGCTAAATTTGCAGCCAGGCTTCGAGTAAAAGAAAGTACTGCGCCTTTGGTAGCGGCATAATCCATCAGATGATCACTGCCGCGGTAGGCAGTTACAGAAATGGTGTTAATAATACTGCTGTTTTTTTTCAGATGGGGAAGTGCGTATTTTGTAAGCCAGAAAACAGAAAACACATTGGTTTCAAAAGTCTTGGTGAGTTGCTTTGTAGTAATGTTTTCCAAACGCTCAGATTCCCAGTGTGTAGCAGCATTGTTGATCAGAATATCCAACTTTCCGAAAGTGGAAATGGTGGTTTCAATGACCTTTTCACAATGGGATTCTTTACTTAAATCACCTTTTATCAGGATGCATTTTCTTCCTGATTTTTCTACTTCTTTTTTAGTTTCCTTAGCATCATTTGTTTCACTGAGGTAAGGAATCACAAGATCTGCACCTTCCTGTGCAAATAATAATGCCGTTGCTTTGCCGATTCCGCTGTCTCCACCGGTAATAATGGCGACCTTATTGTCGAGTTTCTGCGCTTGGGGTTTGGGACTGCGTTTCGGGGTCGGTTTCAGTTGGCTTTCGGTTCCGGGTTTATTTTGCTCCTGAGGTGGTCGTACTTTTTTAGATTCTTTCTTCTGCATATCGCTCTAACTTTAACCTTTTCGTCCGCGGGTAAGCAACCAAAGAATAAGTCCTATTACGCCAACAACCAAAATAATTCCCCACCACATTCCTGCTTCAAAAATGGTAGCGATGGCATCACAACTGGTTAACAGCATTGCTGATAAAATCAAGAGGCTGAATAATGAAATCTTTCTCATAATGTTAATTTTTTTATTTGATAACAAAACTTTTACCAGTTCCCCATTCTGTGGTAATCTTGCAACAAGACAAATTAAATTTATAATGAAATCTTTCTTTGAAAGTAAAGAAATGGAACTAATCGAAACTTCATTACATTTAGATACATATCAAATATTGTCGATTCTTTATAAGATAAAGTTACAAGTAATTCAAAATTTGTAAACTTTTTAATTGTGGATAAGTTTTATTAGACTGATTATCAACAAAATATTGTTTAATATTTGTAAACTTTTTTGATGGTATGTTATATTAATGTATCTTTATTTCCTCTAAAAAATATACGATGGAAAGCTCAGTGTTAACAAAAAAGAATGCTACTGTTTCAATGGAAACTGCAAACGCAGCAACTTTGAAATACTTTAATGGCGATGATCTCGCTACTCGGGTTTGGGTAAATAAATACGCCCTTAAGGATTCGGACGGAAACCTGTATGAAGCTACTCCCGATGATATGCACTGGAGAATTGCCAATGAAATTGCCAAAGTTGAAGCGAAATATAAAAACCCGCTTTCAGCGCAGGAAGTTTTTGACTTGATAAAAGATTTCAAATACATTATTCCGCAAGGAAGCCCGATGACGGGTATTGGAAACAATTTTCAGATCGCATCACTCTCTAATTGTTTTGTTATTGGAAACGGCACTGACAGCGATTCTTACGGAAGCATTATGAAAGTCGATGAAGAGCAGGTTCAGCTGATGAAAAGACGTGGCGGTGTTGGCCATGATTTGTCACATATTCGTCCGAAGGGTTCCGCAGTCAAAAACTCCGCCCTCACTTCCACGGGTTTGGTTCCGTTTATGGAACGTTACTCCAATTCTACGCGCGAAGTCGCTCAGGACGGGCGACGCGGAGCACTGATGCTCTCAGTTTCTATCAATCATCCCGATGCTGAGGATTTCATCAATGCGAAACTGGAGCAGGGAAAAATTACCGGAGCCAATATTTCAGTGAGGATCGACGATGAATTTATGAATGCGGTGAAAAACAATACCGAATACACTCAGAAATATCCGATTCACAGCGAAACACCAAAGTTTTCAAAAACTGTTGAGGCTAAAAATATCTGGAATAAAATCGTTC
>JADMKO010000075.1 GCA_015478785.1 Chryseobacterium sp.
CGCTATACAAACGGTCTACGGATTCAGTGCCAAGAAATTTATTGATTCCTGAGAAAATCCCAGATCATGGCTTATGTTTTTCACCGGAACGGCACTGGCGCGAAGCCTGATTTTCGCCATGTCGGTGATTTTGGCATCAATAAATTTCTTGGCACTGAATCCGTAGACCGTTTGTATAGCGCGGTCCAAAGATCTTTTGGTCATGTTCAGCTGCTCTGCATATTCCTCCACGGTGGTATCATGCTGTCCGTTTTGGGTCACCAGATGGCAAAATTTGGAAGCGATCTCTTTTTCATATTGGTGTTGCGTATTTTCTATCAGCAAAGGATCACTTTCCAGCAATGAACGGATGATGATAAACTCAATAAAATTGGTGAGCAGGTTTTTCTTAAAAATCGGGTTTACTTTTCTGTTCAGCAACGGAGATACATATTGTTTCAGCAAAGCATCATACGGCAGAAAATGATTGTCTACTGCAGTGCCTGTTTTTTCCTGAAAAAGCAAACTGTGGTTAATGTAATACATCAACTGTGGATGATTGGCCAGCAGTTCTCCCGTAAACCAGATGAGTACAGCGTACTCGTAAGGCTGAGGGACAGCGAAGCTGCAGTTTTGGGGAAGAAAGAAAAAAGTTTCGGGTTTCAAGCTCACTGTTTGGCCGTTACTTTCCAGTTCTACGTGTTCTGTGGCCGTGTACACGATGCAATAAGCTGATAATTTTCCTTCTGCGTCAATATGTTTATGGGGAGTAAGTAGCTCAAACCCCCAGTTTCTCAAAAATTTATTCATCCATGTGTTTTGTGTAATAAAATTAAGAAAAATATGTCATTCTGACAAGATTAATCGTTAATTTTTTATTAATCAGATTAATCTAACAATAATAGTCAATTATTATTATCTTTTGGAAGAAACATAATGTACTGAATTGCAGAGCGCTGCATAATAGGTAGCCTTTGGATTATTCTCCAAATTTCCTTATTTCTACCTTCTTTTCACGAACCTTCAGCATGATGGTTTCAAGGAGGTTAGTTTCGTCTGCCTTCACGTCTATGGTCAGGCGGTGTGGAGCGGCATATACATTTTTCTGCAGTGCGGCGGCATTGGTTTCCACGTCGTACCGGCCTACAGGAAGATACCCGTGAAACTCACCTTTTTCGTTGGCGTAAAAAGTATAGCGGGTGCCAAAAGCATCTTGGAAAATTAACGGGATTCCGGAGTAATAGGCAAAGACTTCGAACTGGTGAATGCCGGTGCTTTCATATTGGAATTTTCCACGGACCAGTCCTGCTTTTTCGAGTGGAATGTTGAGTAGTTGCGTTTTTTGGTTTATTTCAACTACCGTTTGGGCTGCAAACCATTGACTATCTTCCGGCCTGATTCTGTAACTGCCGTAAGGAACTTTCCTGTACTGTACATATCCTTTTTCGTCGGTAATAAACCGTGCATTGTTGATGCTGATTCTGATCCCGGAAGCAGGCTCGTCGATGAGAGGATCGTACACCCGGTTGTTGTTCAGGTCGCGGTACAAAAACACCTGTAGCGTTCCGCTGTCCGGACTTCCTTTTTCTCCCAGTTCCGGAAGCAGTTGCTGTACCCCGAGCTGATAAAAACTATAGGCGCCTTTATAATATTGCCCCGAATACCGCATGTGATTGAAAGAGGCCTGTAACAGGGTTTTCCGGCCCAGTTTGTATTCAGCGTTCATCATGCCTCCGAGATTGGTTCCGGAATACAGATCATAACTGAACATGCTGTTTAGTTGCAGCGAAAGCCGCTGGTTAAGAAACTCAGACTGATAGCTTGCCTGTGCGGATAGCTTTTCCGTATTCCTGGATAATTCACCCCCGAACTGGCCTTCGTACAGCATAAAGTTTCCTTTCTGGTAAGTCCCGTTCACAGAAAATTTTCCGATATTCCAGTTCACCTGAGAACGATGGATATACGCTAAGGGGGTTATTCCTGCAAATTCCGAGAAGCCCTGCTGGAAAGAGAACTGGATGAAATGACTTTTTTGGGGCGAATAGCTCAGGGTGGTGTTCAGCAATTGACTGTTGAACGTAAGCGGATGCAGGGCAGTAGATCCCGGGAGAAAAGTATTGGCCATTTCCTTTTTCCATTTCGGGCTCATATTCAGGCTCAGTTTTTTTGTGAACTGAAACTGGGTTCCGCCTTCGATACTGATCTGTTCGCTGTGTTGTGAGCCGAATAATGACGGAATCACATATTCCGGACGGTAACGGTTGTAGCTGAAAGCCAACCAGACATTTTGTTTCGTGAAATTTCGCGAAATCCGCTGGTCATAGTAGGTGTTTCCGCGTCGCAGTCCCGGATAATATCCGGAGCTGTAAAATCCGCTGGTGTTCAGGTGGTAGTTCCCCAGGCTGGTTCGAAGGTCCAAACCTCCCGCCAATGAAGATTTTTGCATTCCTTCATTAAAAGCGCTGCTGTTTCCATATCCCAGTTTTATATCTAGGGACGTTTTCTGTTCGTTCCGGTAACGGTAGGTATTCATGAAAATAAAGTGCTGCTGGTCGGATTCCCGATCGAAAACCACCATCTGCTCTGCCTGAGATTTTTCTCCCATTTGAAACGCAGTCGTGCCGAAGGCTGAATAACCTCGGTTATTTTGCAGGGGTTCGGCCAGGTTATAACTTTTATCCATGGCGCCTACCGAAATACGGGGTTTAGCCTCGTCGTTGGTTTCGGTGAAGGAGATGCCGCGGCCATAGAGATTCCGCTCCAGTCCGGAGGTGTTCAGGTTGCCCAAGCGAACGGCTGTATTTCCGTTTTTCAGATCAAGCCAGGTATTGCTCAGATAAAGCGGTTCGAATTGGTCAGGGCGATAAACGGCATTAAAACTCAAGGTGCCTTCCAGATTCTTCAGATAGAATTCGGTATGCCCGTCAGCCAAATAAGAAGCATCACTGCCCTCTATGGTATTTCGGGTGCTCAACCGGAGGCGGTTGGGAGAAATGCGGTTCAGTAGGGAAGAAACCTGTGATGGATCAATGTATTTTCTGTTGGAAGAGGCATTCTGTACCGTTACCATGGTATTTCCGAAAAATTCCCGGTTCCGGTTCAGCCCTGCGATATTCACGGTAAAAACTTCGATATTCAGCAGCTCACGGTCAACCACAGTGCTGAAGGTGACCGTTTGGCTGGAAAAAGGTTCCATGGTTACTTTTCTGTTCAGCGTAATCGCACGGCCATAAATATTCGGAAACTGCGCAATAAGCTGTGTTTCTTCGGTGGTATTGCCATTATTGAAAATCTGTGCGGACAGCTTCAGTGAATCCCCTTCACGGAAAATCATTACCTGAGGTTCTACAGCGCCCAGGCGGAGTTCCCGGCGCACGTCCATGGTGAGCAGGGTTTCAGACCGGGCTACCGGTGTATTGCCTTCGAGCACGGTGTAGCGGATCAGACTTTTCCCGGCAGGCTGGTCTTTTCCGATGAATATTTTCACCGGAAGAAACGCTTTTTCACCCGCATCCAGAGACAGGCTGCGGGAGTCATTGATGATTCTCAGCCCGGAATCTCCGTTGATCAAAAGTGATATATTGCGTTCAGTAGCAGAGGTATTGTGTACAGTGACCATGAGATCCAGCATCGTATTATTCCGGCCGCTCACTATTGAATCCACAGAAATCTGCACCGGGGCTTCCTGTCCCTGAAGAATCAGGCCGGGGCTGAAAAGACTGAGGAAAAATAAAAATGATAATAACGGTTTCAACAATGGGTGATTATTGAGGAATGAGGCTGAAAATTAAGGTTCCTGAATACTGTTCGTAAGACCGATTGAAAAAGCTGTTTTCCCCGCCTTGGGTGGTATACGTGAGATCAAAAAAACGGGGTTCGATAGCAGCAGTATTGCTGTTGGCCACCGATTGGGAAATGGTGGATAACAGAACATTTCCCGTAACGGCCTGCGTACTGTGATCCCGGGAGATCATTCGGATGAGGTTCACGGGAAGTTGCTGGTTGCTGCTGGTGGTCAGATTTTGATACATGGATTGTACCGTGACGCTATAACCCGTAGAAGAGGTTACCGATACCGCACGGGATAACGTTTTGCTGACACCGTTGGCATAATCCGCCGGAGTTTTAAATTCCAAAAGTACATTTTTGGCCGCGCCGTCAATGATAATACTGTTCTGAACCGGCTGGGGTGGTACTCCCGAGGGGTACACCTGCATCTGAAAAGCAACAGTTTTGCTGTCCATTCTTTCCATTTTTG
>JADMKO010000076.1 GCA_015478785.1 Chryseobacterium sp.
ACCGAAAATTCAATGCAATTGAAATCACTTTATGATTATCGGACGAATAAATTTTATGAAAGCCATCAGTTTGAGCATCCTGCACTTTCGGAACTGATTCAGTTTGCAATGTGGAGCAGCGAACCCGTTCCTTTTGATCCGATGGAAACCACATTGCACCGCATATATCAACAAACGCAAACCAAAGATTTACGTAAAGATTTCCAGATGTTTCATGAATATCCACTGGAAGGAAAACCACCTATGATGACGCATCTTTTTGAAAATTCCTCCGGAAAAAGAATTATTGCTGCCAAAGGAGCACCCGAAGCGATTCTTGCAGTGTCCAATATTTCAAAAGCGGAGAAAGATAAATTGCATCAACAAATAAAAGAAGTTGGAAAGCAAGGTTATCGTCTGTTGGGCGTGGCTAAAACTGATTTTGAAGGGAATGATTTTCCTGAAAAACAACAGAATTTCAGTTTTGAATTTTTAGGATTTACAGTGTTTTATGATCCGCCAAAAAAAGGAATTCAGGAGGTGTTTCAACATCTTTATGATGCCGGAATTAAGGTAAAAGTCATCACCGGAGATAATGCAGATACGACGAATGCGATAGCACGACAAGCGGGAATTATCAATGAAAATCCAGCAGTAAACGGCTCAGAAATTGTCCATCACACTGAACAGGAATTAATAGAACTTTCAAGAAAAACGACCTTGTTTACGCGGATGTTTCCGGAAGCAAAATTAAGAATGGTCAACGCATTCAAAAAAGATGAAGAAGTAGTGGCCATGCTGGGCGATGGCGTCAACGATGCTCCTGCGCTGAAAGCAGCTCACATTGGTGTCGCAATGGGACACAAAGGAACTGAAATCGCTAAAGCAGCCGCTTCACTGGTGATTACCGATGACGATTTAGGGAAACTGGTGGTCGGAATTGCGGCAGGACGAAGAATTTATGCCAACATTAAGAAAGCAATACAGTACATTATTTCCATTCATATTCCGATTATTCTCACCGTTTCATTGCCTTTATTTTTGGGTTGGATATATCCGCATATTTTCACGCCTGTTCATGTGATTTTCCTGGAATTAATCATGGGGCCAACCTGTTCGATTGTCTATGAAAATGAGCCGATGGAAAAAAATACAATGCAGAGAAATCCACGAAAAATGACCGAAACATTCCTGAACTGGAAAGAATTGAGCATCAGCATCGTTCAGGGACTAATGATCACTTTGGGTGTTTTGGTGGCTTATCAATTGACCGTCCAAAACGGAGGTGATGAAGGGACTACCAGAGCAATGGTTTTCACCACTTTGGTTTTTGCCAATATCTTGCTAAGTTTGGTGAACCGTTCTTTTGTTTACAGTGTTTTTGAAAGTTTCAAATATAAAAACAATCTGTTTCCCATCATTATTGTGGCGACTTTAGTACTGCTTTTCGCCATTCTGTATATTCCGCTTTTTGCAGATTTCTTTCAGGTTACCGGACTGAATTTTCAGGAATTAAGCATTGCATTTTTAATTGCCGCGGTCTCCGTTTTATGGTTTGAAGGTTACAAATGGATAAAAAGAAAAAACTTAAAAAGTAAGTAGACAACAATTAAACAGAAGCAGATTCTTAAAAATAAAATATTTTAAAATGGAAAAAACAGTAATCCCAACCGTGACTGAACTCGCTATAGGAACGAAATATGCGGCGAAACAAATGGCGGCGAAAGCAGGAGAATGGATGCCGAGTCATCATGCAAATTTAGAATCGGTTCTTTTTATTTTTGAAGGCAAATGTTTAGTAAAAATGGATGGTGAGGAAATTATCCTGAAACCCGGCGAAGCCATTGTAATTCCGCCGATGGTAAAACATCAGATAAAAGCGGTAACCGATTATAAAGGCATTCATTTTATGCCGAAAGATATAAAATTTGAGTTCTTTAAATAAATGAAACAAATCATAAACAAAATAATATGGCAACATTTGACAAAAAAACCGCTTTCTCGCTCGAAGATGCAATTGATTACGCAGGCGGAGGCGTCGTAAGCAAGCAGGTAACAAAAAACAAAGGTGGAAATATTACCCTTTTTTCATTCGATAAAGGACAGGGACTTTCCGAACACACCACCCCATTCGATGCTTTTGCACAAATTCTGGACGGTGAGACCGAAATTAATATCGGGGGAGAAATATTTCACCTTACAAGAGGGCAGTCCATTATTATGCCTGCTCATATACCGCACTCATTAAAAGCGACAGAGCGTTTTAAAATGCTCTTAACCATGATAAAAGGAGAATAAACAATACCGACGACGCTAACCTAAATCAACTTTGCCAAAGCGATCAACTCTGGCAAAGTTGATTTAATTTAAGCTGGTTAGAAAATAATCAATTTTATTGGTCTAATAACTGACGTACATTCTGCAGACCACCGGCATTGGTTACGGACGTAATTCCGTTCTGTTCCAGAATCCTTTTGGCTTGCCCGCTGCGTCCCCCACTCTGGCAGAAAACTACAATATTTTCTTTTCCGGCAAATTTTTTCAGATTCTGAGTGATGGTATTCAGAGGAATATTGACTGCATTTTTCACCGATCCGGAAGAGAATTCTCCAGGTGTACGCACATCTACAAGAAAGCTCCCGTTTTTCACGATTTCAGCGAGTTCATTATTATTCCCGGATGCAAAAAGATTCTTAAAAAGATTGAAGATCATTTTTTTAATTTTTAAAGTTTTAACGGGACAAAATTGAAGCTATTTGATAGAATAAACTGCTACTTTGGTTACTTAACTGCGAATATTACTGATAGCGCTGATGTTCTTTTTTTCGGGAAAATCTTTGAGTGATGGGTTTTATCAAAGCTTTATAGCGTTCTGCATCAAACAGTTGGGAATCGGTAAGTGCTTTATATGTCATCCAGATTCCGAACGGTGTCAGAATGATATTGGGAAGCCACGCTGCCAGAAACGGATTTAAGGTCCCGTCCCAGGCAAGGTTTTCCATGGAAAGATTCAGTACATAAAATACAATAAAAATGACAATCGCAATCACGACAGGAAGGCCAAGTCCACCTTTCCTGATAATAGAACCCAGACTGGCACCAATGAGGAAAAAAATAATACAAGTAACGGAATATGCGATAATTCTCTGTTGATACATCGCCATTCGGCTGAAATTTTTGATAGCAGGATTTATTTCGGCTTCCCGGTTCTGAATAGTAGTTTTCAATGTTTCGATTTTACTGTAAGCTCCATACAATTGTTCCAGTTTTTTCTCTTTCGTTAAACTGTCTGGTTCTGGTTCAGCAGGTTTCACAGGCATTCTTTCAATCGAAATATTTAATGTCTTCTCCGTACTGTTCAGGTAAGGATTTACCTGACTCATTAAATCATTGTTAATATAATCAAAAGTTTTGGTGTTGGATTTCCTTGTTTCTACAAGTGATTTTGAAAGTTGGCCATAGGTTTGAAAACGGTAATCGTCGGTAATTCTTTCCTCTTCAATAGCTTTGTTAATAATTTCACTGATGTCAAAATGAGAAACGAGGGTGTCAAATTTTATCGCTTGATCCGGTTGTTTATGCCTTTCCATGAATCCCTTTCCATAAATATTTTCTTCAAACACATATCCGTTGAAAAGAACCAGCCTAAGATAATTTCTGTTTTCCGGAGAAGGCATCAGTTTTCCTTTTTCTGCGCGAATAGACTGCTGATCCTGATAAGAATTGGCTTTTCTGTGGATGTATACCCCTTCGAGATTCTCTCCGTTTTCGCCAGATATTTTATCAAATTTAACTAGATACCCCGGAATCTGATCAATAAATTGTCCTTCAGTAAAGTTCAGAGCAGGCCTCGTTTGCGCAATATTATACATCATGTTTTTGGCTTTCCGCTGGAAATCGGGCATAATGTTGTTCTGAAAAAGAAATAAAATGACAGAAAGAATGACAGAAACGACAAAAAGTGGAGCCATGACTCGGGTGAGCGAAACACCGGCAGCTTTCAACGCAGCCAATTCGTAGCGTTCTCCAAACTCGCCGAAAGTCATAATGGAGGATAAAAGAATGGTAAGCGGCATCACCAGACTGATGACACTGACCCCAAAATAAAATAACAGTTTAATTATTTCCCAGTACGTCAGCCCTTTTCCCATAAACTGGCCCAGCTGTATCCACACAATATTCACAATGAAGATGAAAAACAGCACACTGAAAATAAAAAGGAACGGGCC
>JADMKO010000077.1 GCA_015478785.1 Chryseobacterium sp.
GGCAAATCCGCTTTCACTTTTGGAAATCACATAAGGTCCGCGCGACATTCCTTCCACACCACCGGCGATGAAAAGATCGCCTTCATTGGATTTTATGGCTCTTGCTGCCTGAACAATCGCACTCATTCCGGAAGCACAAAGCCTGTTGACGGTTTCTCCCGGAACCGTCACCGGAAGTCCGGCGAGTAACAAGGCCATTCGTGCCACATTGCGGTTGTCTTCCCCGGCCTGATTGGCACAGCCGATAATGACATCATTAATTTGGTCTAAAGGTAAATCCGGGTTTTTGGAAATAAGATTCCGGATCACCGATACGAGAAGATCGTCTGTTCTTACTGCGGCCAGGCTTCCTTTAAAATTCCCGATTGCCGTACGGGTTCCGTCAATGATATAGGCGTTTTTGCTCATAAAAAATGGAGTTGTTTGAAGCCCAAAAGGTACGGAATTTTTTAGTAAAATATTCCGTCGGTTCGGTACTCAAAGGGATTTTGAAGTGTGGTAATCCAAATAAAGTGAAAGGCCACAAACAAAAAGTCTGTTATAAAATAAGTATTATATTGCTAATTGTTAGTGAGATAGGTTTTTTTTGATATCTTTATATCACTAAATAATATATTTTATGAAAACAAACTACTTTTTATTTTTCCTGATGGCCCTGTTCGCCGGTAATGTATCGGCACAGGAAAGCATCTTAGTGATTAATTCCGGTACAAAACAAATTGCGCAACTGAACGCGGTTGATGGAACAGTAATGAATCCGGCTTTTATTGACATGTCAACGGTTTCCTCCGGAACGATTAAAGGCATTGCTCAGGTCGGAGACAAGATCTGGATTTCAGATCAGACTCAGGATAAAATCCACATCTACAATCTGGATGGGACTTTTTCATCTGTGATTACGGGCGGACTGGATAACCTTCGGGGTTTGAATGTGGTGAATAATGAAGTGTGGGTAACCAACGCCGGAAGCGGTAACAGTGCTACGGCCAATTCTATTGCACGGTTCTCTACTGCCGGAACATTCTTAGGTTATTATCCTTCTATTACTTCGCCATTTGATGTACTGGACAGCAAGAACGGATTTGTTTACATCAGTTCTCTCAGTAACAATGGTATTCAGAAAATGGATTATACCGGAAATGTCACCGGAAATTTTGTCGCACCCGGCTTTTTTCAAAATACCCAACAGATCAACTTCAACAATGCCGGGAATATGATTGTAGCGGTGTTCCAGAATCATTCCGGGGGTAATAACGCAGGGATTTATGTTTTATCGATTACGGATGCGAGTATTTTAAATTACTGGCCGGTAACCGCAGGGCAACTGAGAGGTACTATTCAGACGGGCAATGGAAATTATTTATACAGCACCGGATCGGGGGTGTTCTCTATTGATGCCGCTACGGGAACAGTATCCTCTGTTGCCAGCGGGGCTTACCAGTACTTTACTAAAATTAATACCGCTGCCATGGGCACTTCAGAGGCAAAATCTACTGATGTTAAGCTATATCCAAATCCGGTGAGTGACCGCCTTTATATTACTTCACAGAAAAAAATTAAAGACGTGATGGTCTATTCTGCAGACGGTAAACTGCTAAAAAAGCTGTCTGAAGTAAAAACAGACCTTCTGGTTTCAGATTTACCACCAGGAACTTACTTTATGATGATGACCATTGATAACACTCAGAAATCAGTCAAGTTTATAAAGAAATAAAGAACGAAAAAAGCCTCTTCAGTGAAAAGAGGCTTTTTGATGGTTTTATTTACTGTATTTATTCAGATTTCTTTCCTGCATTTCTTCCGGCTTCCAGAATAGGAAGGTTTCCTTCGGTCGGAATATAAATGACAGTTTTATCGTTCAGATCGTTTTGCTGCCTTACCCAAAGATACTGAATGTATTTCTCCGAAAGTGCGCCATTTTCAATTTTGATGGCTGCGGCAGCACCTTTCGCCCGTTCTACTTCAGCCTGTGCATTCAGTTTTTCGGCTTCCAGATTAGCCTTTGCTTCCTCAATTTTAATGCGCCGGTTTTGTTCTGCTTTTGCAAATTCTGCTTTTCCTTCCATTTCCTGAGACCACACTCTGTATTCTGGGTATCCCCATAAAATGATGGTGAGGCCTACCATTGCCATAACGCCTAAAACAAGCAGCCCGGTAATACTAAAATTTTTCATACTTTATTTTTATTATTGAGTTTATTGTAAATGCTGTGAACTAGCCCGTCTGCCACTGAAATTTTCGGAACCAGAATGTGAGAAATGTCTGCCCACGTCATTATTTTCGTATAAATTTCCAGCGCCGGAACCAACACATCAGCCCGGTCTTCCCGCAACTGATAGTGGTGCATTCTTTCGGTTACGGTCATTTGAGAAAGGTCGTGATGGTATTTTTTCAGAGCGTTCAGGGAGATGGTTTTTCCTTCTTTGGTTTTGCTCATGGAAGCGATTTTGTTAATATTTCCTCCGGATCCGATTCCTATGATGTTCTTTTTGTCGATGTTTTCTTTTATTTCCGATTTTAAAAGGCTCCACTGTTCCTCTGATACAAGATCTTTCAAAAGCCTGATGGTTCCGATGTTGAAGGAATGTTTGTACTTCATTTTTTCTTTTTCAAAATACATCAGTTCTGTAGATCCGCCGCCGACATCAATGTAAAGGTATCCGAAATTTTCATCCAGGGTTTCAGCAATCTGGTTTTCGAAAATCAGTGCGGCTTCCTCATCACCGGTAATGATTTCTATTGAAATTCCAGAGGTATCTTTTACTTTTTGCCGTATTTCGGCTCCATTGGCAGCATCACGCATCGCACTCGTAGCACAGGCACGGTAATGTTCCACTTTGTACATGTCCATCAGGTCTGAAAAGATTTTCATGGTGCGAATCATCATGTCTTCTCTCTCTTCGCGGATTTCGCCAAAACTGAAAACATCCATTCCCAGCCGTAGCGGAACGCGCAGCAGATTGAGTTTGGTGAATTCCGGTTTGCCGTTTTTGCAATGGGTCACTTCATTGATCAGAAGCCGCGCTGCGTTACTTCCTATGTCGATGGCTGCTATTCTCATTGTTGTATTTCGCAGCCTAATTTATTTTTGTTGCTTTTTCGGCTGTGGTTTCAAAAATACAAAATTATTCGGTGTTCGGAAGAAGTCAGCTTTTCGTTTTATCGTTCAGATAATGGTAAATTTCGATCTGGGAACGGATTTCTTTTCCCCCTTTTTTTACGTATTTATTCTTCATTTTATTGTCCAGAACCCGCGCTTTCACATTATCCTGAAGCTGAATATTCAGAATGTCAATTAATTCCTGTTTCAGATCCCGCTGTTGGATTTTCACTGCGGCTTCTATGCGATAATCGATATTTCGGGTCATCCAGTCGGCGGAGGAAATGTAAACATCTTCGGCACCTTTATTATAAAAATACATGATGCGGGAATGCTCCAGATATTCATCCACAATACTGATGGCATGGAAAGGTTTTTTGAATCTCTTCTTGTTGACAGCGCAGAAAATACCTCTCACAATCAGCTTTACGGAAACACCGGCTTCGGCGGCTTCGTACAGTTTGATAATCAGTCCGCGGTCGCTCAGCGAATTGGCTTTGATGATCATTTCCGCTTTTCTGCCGGCTTTGGCTTCTGCAATTTCAAAATCAACGTGAGCTTCTATTTTCTCGCGCATGAATTTGGGGCACACCAAAAGATTTTTTATGTTCTTCAGCGCTTCTTCCGGAGGTAGTTTTGGTTTTTCAAAATAATGAAAGATTTTATTAATGTCTGCCATAATGGTTCTATTGGCCGTCATCAGAAGATTGTCACTGTATATTTTTGCGGTTTTCTCGTTAAAGTTGCCGGTGCTTACAAAACCATATTGCAGGGTTTTGCCGTGCGTTCTCTTCTTAATAATGCAAAGCTTGGCGTGAACTTTCCGGTTAGGAATTCCTGTCAGAACCTGTATTCCTTCGTCTTCCAGGCGTTCTTTCCATTTCAGGTTATTTTCCTCGTCAAACCTGGCGCGGAGTTCTAGCAACACAGTAACCTTCTTACCGTTTCGTGCTGCATTTACCAGAGCATTGGCGATTTTAGAAGTGTCAGCCAGACGATAAGCGGTAAGTTTTATTGTTTTAACATCAGGATCCATCGCAGCTTCACGCAGTAGATCAATGACAGGGACAAAACTGTGATAGGGAAAAG
>JADMKO010000078.1 GCA_015478785.1 Chryseobacterium sp.
CCCACAGTACAGAAGGATTGGGATGATATGCTGAAATTCTCAGACGATGATCGTGCGATCTTGGAATTTATGTTTGATGAAGAACGAATCAAAAACTGGGCGCAAAATCTGGGTGAGGAAACGGAAGAAGTGCCGCGAAAGAAATTCTTAAATTTTTGGAAGAATATGAATGTTTTTCTTCCATTCTTAAAAGAACAATTGCAGGCCAAAAACCTCGCTACTGCAGGAATGATTCATGAAGCAGCAAGAACTCAGATAAATTTCTTCGCTGAACAATATAAAAACCGGCTCGTATTCTGTGGTTTTAATGCTTTTACTCCCGTGGAAGAACAGTTGGTTCGGCAGTTTCTGCAACGGGACAAAGCTCAGATTTATTTTCACGGAGACCGTTATTATACCGAAGATGAACGGCAGGAAGCCGGAATATTTTTGAGAAAATATCAAACTTGGAAAGAGTTTAATAAAAGCAGGGAATTCCGATGGATTGAAGATGATTTTTCGAAGTCGAAACAGATTAAAGTGTATGAAGTTTCCGGAAATGTGAGCCAGGCGCAGTTACTCCCGAATATTCTGAATTCTTTGCAGAATGTTTCAGGAACGGACCTTTCGGATACCGCCGTCGTTTTGTTGGACGAACATCTGCTGCCTGCTGCGCTGGATTCATTGAGCGCCGTGGAACAGCTGAATATCACCATGGGTTTTCCACTGAAAAACATGGCGTTCAGCAATGCGGTAAAGCATATTTTCCATCTGCAGAAACAGCTTGCAAAAAGAGCCAATTCATATTATTATAACGATGTGCTGCCGATTCTGGAAGAGCTTCCTAATACTTCGGAAGAGCTAAAAACGGTGGCGACATTCAAATCATTAATTGAAGAACGAAATATTGTCTATTTTTCTGAATCTTTTTTGAAGTCTGCGTTAGATTCACTTTCTTATTTTCCTTTACTCATCAAGGCTGAGAGCAGTGATCTTTTTTTGAAGCAGATTTATAATTTCTGTTACGATTTGAAGTTCAGAGAACTGGATGATCTTCAATTTGAAAATATCGCCCATTTTGAAAAGACTTTTAAAATCATCAAAAATCAGACTGCATCCTATCAGTTTGATATCACCATTGAAACCTTAGAAGTATTGGTGAATCAGGTTATTTCATCTGAAACTATAGATTTTCAGGGCGAACCTTTGCAAGGATTACAGTTGATGGGACTTTTGGAAACCCGACTTTTGAATTTTAAAAATGTGATTATGCTTTCCGTAAATGAAGGAAAACTGCCGCTCGGAAATACCCAAAATACTTATCTTCCTTATGATGTCCGGCAGCATTTCGGTCTGCACACTTTTCTTGAAAACGACAGCATTTATGCTTATCATTTTTACCGTTTGATTCAGGAATCGGATTCGGTACATCTGCTCTTCAATGCGCTGAGTTCCGGAGTGAATACAGGCGAAAAAAGCCGGTTCATTACGCAGCTGGAATTTGAAGACCGGTTTCATACCATTGAACATACAATAATTGAAAATTTATCTGCTTCCGTTGAGGCGCAGCCGATAGAAATAAAAAAAACACCAAAAGTAATGGAACGCCTGCAGGAATGGAAGAAACGTGTTTCCGCTACTCATCTCACCAGTTATCTTTATAATCCTATTGATTTTTATCTGAATAAAGTGGTGGAAACCAGAGCTGCCAATGAAATTGAGGAGCAACTTTCGGTGAAAAATTATGGTAATTTGGTTCACTATGCGCTACAGATTATTTATGACACAATAACAGGAAAAGTGCTGACATCCGAAGATTTGAATATTTCTGATGATAGAATAAGGGAAGCGATGAATCAGTCCATTGCTCAGCTGAAACATCAACCGGAATTTTATGAAAGAGGGATTAATTTTATTCATAAATCCATTGCCGAAAGAGTTGTGAAAAATATTATTTCCTACGACCGGAATCTTGTGCAGGAAGGACATTCGCTGAAAATTATCGCCTTGGAAAGAAAGTTTGAAGAGGTAGATTTTTATCTGGATGAAGCGCGATTGGAAAAAGTTTCCTTTTATGGGTTTATCGACAGGATTGATGAATTGAACGGCACTCTGAGAGTCATTGATTATAAAACAGCTAAAACCAAAGACCTGACGCTCAGCATTGATGAGAAAAATATCGATGAATATCTGATGAATGATTTAAAAAAACAAGCACTTCAGCTTTGCATTTATCAGTATGTCATGAGCCGCCTTCCAGAATTTGCCGGTAAATATACAGAAACCGCAATCTGGAGTCTCACGGAAGTGAACAAAGGTGCTGTTAGCCTTCAGTTTGCAAAAGGAAATCCGGAGACTGCGATGGTGAGTATCAGGAATCTTATTCTGGAAATTCTGAATCCTGAAGTTCCGTTTACAGAAAAAATAAGGCCGGTTTTCGACTGATCTAAAAAGTACAAACAGGAGATAACAGCATTTTTATATCAATATTAATTAACGTAAATTTACAGCATAATAGATTTTGTATGAAGAAAATTCAGATGGTTGATTTGCAGAGTCAGTACTATAAAATAAAGCCAGATGTGGATAATGCAATGCTGAGTGTAATGCACTCTGCCGCATTTATCAACGGCCCGGAAGTGAAAAGTTTTCAGCAGGAATTGGAAACTTATCTGGATGTACCCCATGTCATTCCGTGCGGAAACGGGACCGATGCACTTCAAATCGCTCTGATGGTACTGGATCTGAAAGAAGGAGACGAAGTGATCACTGCCGATTTTACATTTGCTGCTACCGTGGAAGTTATTCATTTGCTGAAATTAAAAGCCGTTTTAGTAGATGTTGATTATGACACTTTCACGATCGATACTGAGAAACTGAAAGCGGCTATTACCCCGAAAACCAAAGCCATCATTCCCGTTCATCTTTTTGGACAGTGTGCGCCAATGGAAGAAATTCTGAAGATCGCAAAAACCCATAATTTATACGTCATAGAAGATAATGCACAGGCAATAGGTGCCGATTATACGTTCGCAGACGGAACCATGAAAAAATCCGGAACCATGGGAACCATTGGAACAACTTCTTTTTTTCCATCGAAAAACCTGGGATGTTACGGAGATGGCGGAGCAATTTTTACCCATGATGATCATTTGGCGCATAAAATCCGCGGCATTGTAAATCATGGAATGTATGAACGCTATTATCACGACGAAGTAGGAGTGAACTCCCGTTTGGACAGTCTTCAGGCGACGGTGTTGAGAAAAAAACTTCCGCTTTTGGATTCTTATAATGAAGCTCGAAGAAAAGCTGCAGACTTTTACGATGAAGCGCTTTCCGGGCATCCTCAGATTTTAATTCCTAAAAGAGCTGAAAACTCTACCCATGTATTTCATCAGTATACACTCAGGATTTTGAACGGAAAAAGAAATGCTCTTCGCGATTTCCTCGCAGAAAAAGAAATTCCAGCCATGATTTATTATCCTGTGGCGCTTCGCAAGCAGAAAGCCTATTATCAGGAAAGTAACGATTCAGATTTCAAAAATACCGATCAACTTCTGGAAGAGGTTATTTCTCTACCGATGCACACCGAGTTGGATGATGAACAACTGAAGTACATCAGCGATGCAGTTCTCGAATTTATGAATGTGGAATCTTAAACAAATAAATCTCCAATACGAAATATTTCAATTATTATTTAAAAAGATAATAAATTTCAAACAATTTATGATAAATTTTATGTTGATTATTGTTTAATCCACAAATTATTATTAGTTTTGAATCTGTGGCTTCTTAGACTTGTCCAGATGGCGATAAAATAGAAGTACATTTTTTTTTCAATTTTTTTTATTTTTTTTGGAGTGCCTGACCCCGTTTAGGCACTACTTTTTTTGTAGATTTGTGAAAATTAATTTCTATGGCAATATTGGTAACCGGAGGATTGGGGTACATAGGTTCTCACACCGTAGTGGAACTTTTGAAGAATGGATTTGAAGTCGTTATCGTGGATGATCTTTCCAATTCTGAACGGTTTATTCTGGACAATATCAAGGATATTTCCGGAAAAGCACCGGTTTTTTACCCTTTTGATTTGAAAAGAAGAGCGCTCCTGAGTCAGGTTTTGGATGCACATTCCATAGAAGGATGTATCAATTTTGCAGCTTTCAAAGCCGTAGGAGAAAGTCAGGAAAAA
>JADMKO010000079.1 GCA_015478785.1 Chryseobacterium sp.
AAAATAAAATAGTAAAAGAGTTGTTCATTAATTTTTTAAAAAAAACACACAGTTTGTTATTTAGAAAGATTACAAATTATATATATTTGCGCCATTATTTTAAATCATTCTAAATAAATTTTATGAAGAAAATTGTATTGCTTGTAATTTTATTGGGTTCATTGTCCGGAGTTTATGGACAGTCAGATAGTCTAAAAATAGAAAATATAACTGAAGTTATTATAAACCACACCAAGAAATATGATAATGCTTATGCAGTTTCTAAACTGAATTTGAAAGACATTGAAAATCCACAGGTATACAACAGTATTCCGAAAGCCATACTGAAAGATCAGGTTTCTACAAATTTTAATAATGTAATATCCAATGCTACGGGAATTACGCGACTTTGGGAAAGCACTTCCAGAGGGGGAGACGGAGCAGAATATTATACCATGCGTGGTTTTTCAACACAGTCACGGTTGGTAAACGGAATGGCGAGTTTCAATAATGGCGGCCTCGATCCTGCCAATATCGAGAATATTGATGTGATTAAAGGGCCTTCGGGAACGCTATACGGCGGTAGCCTGGTGTCTTATGGAGGTTTGGTAAATATCCAGACCAAAAAACCCTACGATAAATTGGGTGGGGAAATAAATTATATCCTCGGAAGCAATGCCCTCAACAGGGTCACTCTGGACGTAAATACTCCTGTAAAAAACGGATTGTTTTTAAGACTCAATTCTGCATATCACACCGAAAATTCTTTTCAGGATGCGGGGTTTTATAAATCATTTTTTATCGCGCCTTCTTTAAAATTTGTGGCTAGCGAAAGACTCACCTTTTTGGTAAATTCCGAATTTAAAAGTAATGAAACAGCCAATGCACCCATGATTTTCCTGAGCAGATATGCTCCGCTTTCGTTCAGTTCAATGGATGTTTTCGATGCCAGTTACGAAAAGTCCTACACCAGCAATAACCTCACCACACAAAACCCGACTTTTAATTTGCAGTCACAGATGATTTATAAACTGTCCGACAAATGGACCTCTCAAACGCAGGTGGCCGGAAGTTCAAGCAAAGCGACAGGTTATTATCAATATTTGTGGGATAGTTCGAATGGCGACGAGTTCACCCGTTTTATCTCAAAAGCCAACAGTGAAACGCTGGCCACAGGAATTCAGCAGAATTTTATCGGCGATTTTACTTTGGGGGATATGAGAAACAGACTGGTTGTAGGTTTGGATTATCTGAACACCAAAGTCATCAATAATGATTCGGAATGGAGAACTTTTGGAACTGTTTCTCTTAAAAATCAGGCCGATACTTCCCCATTAACCAGCCAAGGTGCAGATGCAGCCTTATTGGATGCTAAAGTAATTCCTGCAACAGCGGAAACCAATATTAAAAGTGCCTATTTCTCCAATGTTCTTAATATTCTCCCACAACTGGCAGCAATGGTGAGTTTGCGTATCGATCAGTTCAGCGGAAAACCAACCCAGTGGTCTACAGAAGAGATTGAAAGCCAAGCCACATTTTCGCCAAAAATCGGCCTGGTGTATCAGCCGGTACTCAATAAACTCTCTCTCTTTGCAAATTATATGAATGGATTTCAGTATCTGACACCACAAAAAGTGACCGATGCGAACGGAAACAATCCGTCAATAAAAATATTTGATCCGGAAAGAGCCAACCAGTGGGAAGTGGGCGCGAAAGCGAATCTTATTGCTAACACATTATCCCTTACCGCAAGTTATTACGATATAAAAGTATCCAATAAAATAATGGCAGATCCGGCGAACATCAACAATTCGATACAGGGCGGTGAAGTCTTCAGCAAAGGATTTGAACTCAGTGTCGTAGGAAATCCGGTGGAGGGGCTGAATGTCATTGCAGGATTTAGCAAAAACAAAAGTGAACAGACGAGCGGTGATGAGGCTTATAACGGACTGAGGCCGGAAGAAGCAGGCCCTGAAATGCTGATCAACTTCTGGGCAAATTATAAAATCCCGCACGGAATTCTTAAAAATTTCGTAGCAGGTTTTGGTTTTAATCACGCTTCCGAGCATAAAACCCTCAACAGAACAGGAATCGGAACCTTCACACTTCCCGAGTACACCGTTACCAATGCCATGATTGGCTATCATCCTGAAAATTACAGTATTTCCCTGAAACTGGACAATATTGGAAACACCAGATATTACTCTGGTTGGAGCACGGTGACGCCACAAAGATTACGGACGCTTTCGTTGGCATTAGGCTTTAATTTCTGATGTTTTTCTTACAACACTGCAGAATATTGTAATGACTTTTTTAAAAATAAAGGATGAGAAAAAGACACGAACAACGCATTAAAAACCGAAAACCGGCATTCAAAAAGTGGATAAAGAGGCTGCATCTTTGGTTCGGGCTTTCCATCGGGCTTATTGTATTTATTGTAAGCATTACCGGTGCGTTATATGTTTTTAAAGAAGACATACAGTATGTTCTCAGAAAAGATTTCATCACGCATTCCGAAAAAGATATTTCCGGAAAGAAAACACTGCCCCTAAAAGTACTGGAGGAGAAAATTAAAAAGCAGAATCCTGAGAAGTATCCTTTGCATTGGGTGGAAATTCCTTTAGACAAAACCAAGTCTTACAAATTCTATTATTATGAACGGGACCCGGATGCATGGAATTATTTTGAAGAATTTCCCATTTACAAATCTGTTTATATCAACCCTTTTTCAGGCGAAGTACTCTCAATACAGGACGAGAAAAACGGATTTTTTAATATTGTAAAATTTATCCACTGGAGTTTTCTGTTGAATTCTGATTGGGGAAAATATGTAGTCGGAATTCCGGTACTTATTTTTCTATTTATGTTGATTTCCGGTATTATTTTGTGGTGGCCCAGAAATAAGGCCGCCAGAAAACAGCGGTTTTGGTTTCAGTGGAAAAACATCAGAAACTGGAAACGCAAAAATTACGATTTACACAGTATTTTAGGCTTTTATGCATCATTTATTGCACTTATCGTTGCAATTACAGGCTTGTTTTATTCTTTCGTTTTTATCCAGGCTTTTATGTACTTCGTTTTTTCTGGAGGAAATACCGTATATCCTGAGTTTGCGCATATACAGACCGACGATCCGGTGGAAATGAAAACGGCAGCGACCATCGATAAAATAGCAATGCAGGTAGAACAGCATTATCCCGATTATTCGGCGTATACCATCGATTTGGGACATGTGCATATCGATGATCATGAGCATGAAAACTTCACTGTGTATGTACGGGGTCTGGAAGATAAATACTATATCTACAGTGAGATGATTTTTGATGAAAACTCCGGCAAACTCCTGCTGAACCGGCCTTATGAAAAGCGGGATTTTGGAGAGAAATATGTTGCTGCCAATTATGACATTCACGTGGGGGCAATTCTGGGAACATTCGGTAAAATTCTGGCGTTAATTTCAAGTTTAGTCTGCGCGAGTCTGCCCGTCACCGGCTTCATGGTGTGGTGGGGAAGAAGAAATAAAGCGAAACGCTAATACGTTTCGCCTTTTCATGACAGATTAAACCGGAATTTAGATCCCGTCGCTGGTTGAATTTTTTGTCCGGATAAAGATCATGGCAATGGCAGTCGTAATTATACCCATCATCAAGGCGCCTATTGCTCCTTTTATAGCATAAGTGGGATAATTAAACTGCGATTCTGCCTCTGCTGTCGTTTTGAAATGACCAAGTTCTACCGATCGTTCAATAACATTCGGAAAATATTCAGGACTGATCACAAAAGAAGTAACCCATTGTGTCAGTGGACTTAATAAAGCAATAATGGACGACAGAATAATCCCCGAAACAAGGCCCTGCCGGTAATTCATTTGGCCTCCGTAATAATTTTTCTTCTTGTCTTTCAGCGCCATCACCATGACAATGATGGCAGGAATGGCGAACAGATTGGTCAGGTAAAGGTGATAATCAATGTATGTTCCGTGTAACCCGGAGAGTTTTTCCAGAGCCATCCACAGCAATCCCATTACGGAAAACAGAAGAGCCCACTTAAATTCAATAGAAATGTTTTTCATCGTTTTATTTTTTAAAAATTAATCTTAAGAGATTTCTACTATTTGTATTTCGAAGACACGGTGTAATAATAATGAATAACAGGTATATCACACGAAAT
>JADMKO010000080.1:0-3410 GCA_015478785.1 Chryseobacterium sp.
TGGAAAAAAGGCTATTGCAGTTCTTCGCGAGCCGTCTTTAGGGCCGGTTTTCGGAATGAAAGGCGGTGCAGCAGGTGGCGGTTATGCGCAGGTGATTCCGATGACCGACATCAATCTGCATTTCACCGGGGATTTCTCAGCGGTGGAAAAAGCCAATAATTTACTCTCTGCACTCATCGATAATAATCTTCAGAATAAAAAACATTCCCTGAACATCGACCCGCGAACCATCGTCTGGAAGCGGGTGATGGATATGAACGACCGCGCCCTGCGAAATATTATTATTGGGCTTGGCGGCTCAGCCAACGGTGTGCCCAGAGAGGAAGGTTTTAATATTACGCCTGCTTCCGAAGTAATGGCCATCCTTTGTATGAGCGAAGATTTCGACGATTTGAAAACGAGGCTCGGGAATATTTTCGTAGGCTATACTTTTGACCGTAAACCGGTGTACGCAAAAGATTTGAAAGCGGAAGGTGCCATGGCTATTCTGTTGAAGGATGCCATAAAACCCAATCTGGTACAAACGCTGGAAGGAAATCCCGCCATTCTTCACGGTGGCCCTTTTGCCAATATTGCACAAGGCACGAATACCATTATTGCGACAAAAACCGGAATGTCGCTCGCCGACTATGTAGTAACAGAAGCGGGATTCGGAGCAGATCTGGGTGCGGAGAAGTTTCTTCATATCAAATGTCATTACGCCGGATTTAAGCCCGCCGCCATGGTGTTGGTCACTACCGTTCGGGCATTGCGCTATCATGGTGGAGCCAAAAAAGGCGAGTATGAACATCCACAGTATGAGGCAGTGAAAAAAGGAATGGAAAACCTGAGAAAACATATTGAGAACTGTATCAAATTTCAGCTGAAACCGGTGGTGGCAATCAATCATTTTGCCGCTGACGATCCTAAAGAAATCCAGTATATTATAGATGAATGCCAGGCAATGGGCGTCAAAGCGATACTTGCGGAGGAATTCACGAAAGGGGGAGCCGGCATGGAAGAACTGGCAGCGGAAGTAGTAAATGCAACTGAGAATTACGGTAATGATTTTCAACCTTTATATCATATTAAGGATACGGTGACTGAAAAAATTCAGAAGATCGCTGCCGAAGTTTATGGTGCTGACGGCGTTAATTTTACTCCGAAAGCAATGGCAGATCTGAAAGTTATCGATGATCTGGGATTAGGACAGTTGCCGGTATGCATGGCAAAAACACAAAAGTCCCTGTCTGATGATGAGAAAAAAATCGGAAGGCCAACCGGATTTATGATCACTGTTCGCGAATTTGAATTTGCTGCAGGTGCCGGTTTTGTAATTCCCATCCTCGGAGATATGATGAGAATGCCCGGATTGCCCAATACACCGGCTTCCGAGCACATGGATATCGACGGTTATGGCAATATTACCGGACTAAGCTAACTATTTCATTATTTTAAAACTTCATTACAGAATTTAAATAAACGTTTAATTTTCACTGAATCGTAAATTATTATCCTACAGCAATTTGTGAAATTGCTGATTTCTATCGCCCGGATTTTCACTCTTTTTGGCATAAATATTACAGGATAGACGGGAAACAGTAAGAAAATAAAGTATAATTTAAATTTCAATGTGATGAAAACAATTAAAAAAACCGTAATTGGACTTAGTATTATATCTGCAGGAGTGTTAAGTGCTCAGAGTGCCGATATGAGAAATATGATTAAAGTAGGAGCGAACGTCGGAATGGCTGTTCCGCAGGAAAATACTTCCGCAGCAGTCGGGATGGATGTTGCTTATCAGCATTTAGGCGTTCCGGGCTTCGGTTTGGGAATCGCAACGGGATATACCCATTATTTCGGGAGAGAAAATACCGTCAATGGAATTACCGTTAACAATAACGATTTCGGAGTAGTACCGGTAGCAGCCCTCATCAGAGTGTATCCGAAACAAACCGGGTTTTACTTCGGAACTGATTTAGGATACGGTTTCATTGTGGGAGACAACCAAGTGGCTTCCAATATCGGTTCGCCTAACCGTCCTGATGGTGGTTTTTATCTGAAACCTGAAATCGGATACCATAACAAAGACTGGAATTTTGCGGTTCACTATCAGAAAGTATTTACCGGAAGTACAGGAGAAATTGGCAGCCAAAAATATAACGCCGGTTCTCTCGGATTAGGTGTTGCCTACAACATTCCTCTGGGAAGCGGAACCACGACTGTAGAATAATTTTATTACGCAATACACAAAGCCTTTTCAATTTTAAGTGAAAAGGCTTTTTAGTTTACTGAAACATTTTTATCTTTGGATGAAACACTTTTTCCTATGGATGCAATCTCCAAATTTCCGCTCTATCTTCCCGGAAGGGAAAGCGAAAACAATGGTCATTTATCATTTATCTCTTCCGATATCCGGCAGGAGAAAACATTGTTGGCGCATTGTACCACCCATAACGGACAGGTAATTCTGGAGCAGGAAAAATACTATCCCACTAAATCTTATGAGTCTTTCTCAGAAATCGTGTTGCACTTCATGAAAGATATCGGAATCTCCGAATTTTCCAGAATTGCAGTCGGAACGCCAGGCCCGGTAATCAACGGACAGTGTGTTTCCATAAGGCTTCCCTGGATGCTAGACGCCGAAAAAATAAAAACAGAAACCGGAATTGATCAGGTATATCTCATCAATGATGTGGAAGCTACCGCTTATGGACTGGCAGATTTGTGTAATGATTCTCTCACATCAGTGTACGAATCTGATATACCGACTACGGGAAATGTAGCGATTCTGGCTCCCGGAGAAGGTCTGGGCGAAGCAGGATTGTATTATGACGGGACGTATCTCAGGCCTTTCGCAACCGAAGGCGGACATTCTGAATTTTCTCCCAGAACCAATATCGAAGTAGAGTTTTATCAGTTTTTGAATCAGATTTATGGTATCGTAAGCTGGGAAAATGTGCTCTCCAAAAACGGATTGTTCAATATTTTCCGTTTCCTGAGGGATGAAAAAAGGCATCCTCTTTCCGAAAAACTTCTCGCAAAACTCCAGGATGAAGAAGATTTCTGCGTGGCTATTTACCGTTCAGTTATCGAAGATCAGGAGCAGATCAGCACCATTACTTTAAATACGTATCTTGAATTTCTTGCGCGCGAAGCCAACAGTCTTGTCCTGAAACTGAAGGCAACCGGCGGCCTGCTTATTGGTGGCGAACTTCCCTTTCTTTTCAGAGATTATATCGATAAAAACAGGCTTTATCAGAAGTTTATGATTAGCGATAAAATGGAACGACTTCTGAAAAACATTCCTATTTTTATGATCCCTAATGATAAAATGGTCCTTGTAGGCGCTGCGTATTATGCTGCTTTTTCGGAAATTTAATATTTTAATTTAACATAATACTAAAACTCCTATCCAATAACCGGAATGG
>JADMKO010000080.1:3420-24611 GCA_015478785.1 Chryseobacterium sp.
TTATTACATAGAATTATTATATTTGTTTATTGATAAAAAAGAAAGAATGAAGAAATTATTTTTACTGACATTGTTATTATTCAGTGTGACAGTTGTTTTTGCACAAAGAAAAAAATCAAAAGGAGTTCAGGTTTCCAAGGTCGAAACCTCCGATATAAGATGGTGGGGCTATAAAGTCGTCAAATCTGAAGCCACTTCGCATACCGGATTTGTAAAGCTGAAAAGCGGTAAATTTTACTTCACTGATAAGGTGCTAACCGGAGGCGATTTCGTGATCAATATGAGAAGCCTTACCAATACAGACCTGACAGGAGAAGATCAGCAGAAACTGACCGAACACCTCAGAAGTTCAGACTTTTTTGAAGTGAAAAGATATCCGGTGGCGAAATTTACCATTACTAAAATCCTTCCTTCTAAAAACCTGGATTATAATTACCTGGTGTACGGAAATCTTACATTGAAAGGGATCAGAAGAACCATTTCTTTCCCTGCAAACATCCGTACCAACGACCGTTTTGTATCGTTTGAATCAGCGAAAATTACCCTCGACAGACAGAAGTACAAAGTCTTCTATAAATCAGCGGTAAGAGATTACCTGATTAAAGATGATATTGACATTCAGATTAAAATGACCGCCAACTAACGAGGTGAACATCAATACAGGAGCAGATATTTTCTGCTCTTTTTTTTGTCCTGATATGAAGAAAATGAAACTGTATATTGTCAGTGGTTTGGGCGCTGATTTCAAAGTGCTGGAGCATCTGAAATTTCCCATTCATCTGGAACCGGTCTTTCTGGATTGGCTCATTCCTGAGAAAAATGAAACGCTGAACCATTATGTCCTGAGAATGACAGATAAAATAGATGCTTCGGAACCGTTTTGTCTTTTGGGATATTCCTTCGGTGGAATTATCGTACAGGAAATTCACCGCATCTTCCCTGCAGAGAAAGTGATTATTTTGGGAAGCCTCCGTTCACACAAAGAAAAAGCGGGGCTTCTTCGCGCAGCAGCACTTACAAGAATTGCAGATTATCTGCCGGTGAAACTCTTCACCTCCACTTTTACAGAAAACCAGCTGATTGCCAAAATGTTTGATTCAAGCAATACAAAACTGATGGAGTATTTCACCGTTCGCGATCCGTATTACCTGAAGTGGGGAATCGCACAGATAACCACATGGAAATCGGAAGAAAACCAGGAGGTAATTCAGATTCTCGGCGATAAAGACCAGATTTTTCCCATTGCTGCCTGTCATCCCGATTATGTTATTAAAGGTGGAACCCACCTCTTTCCGGCAACACGCCATCGTGAAGTTTCTGCCGTGCTGGAGAAAATTTTCAACAGTTAATTCCGTATTTAGCTTTCATCTTATTGTGTTATCTTTGTTATTCATATCAATGTTATGGAATCTATCAGTGTATTTGAAATTATAAAAGTAGGAATCGGCCCTTCCAGTTCCCACACCATGGGCCCGTGGAATGCTTCAGGACTGTTTCTGGATCAGATCCGCAAATCTCAGGGCATCGCTCAGGTAAAGGAGGTATTCGTGGAATTCTTTGGTTCATTAGCCAAAACAGGAATCGGGCACGGAACCGATATTGCCGGTATGCTGGGGCTTTCCGGTGAGGATTTCAAAACGATAGATACAACTACGGTGGATGATAAAACAGAAAAGATCAAATCTTCCGGACAGCTGAATCTGGGTGGCGAGAAAATAATTCCTTTTATTTATGGAAAACACCTGATTTTAAACAAAGAACAGACGCTTGAGTTTCATCCGAACGGAATGATTTTCAAAGCGGTTTTCAATAACGGCGAAACTCTGGAACAAGATTATTATTCCATTGGAGGTGGATTTGTAGCCACCAAAGAAGATAATACCATGTCCGACCTGTGTATCCGGACCCTGTATCCTTGTCATAAAGGGGAAGATATCCTTAAAAATGTCAATAAACTCAACCTTGATAAAATCTCTGATCTCGTTTTCCTGAACGAAGAAAGCTGGCGTCCTGAAGAGGAAACCCGAAGAGAAGCGTTGTACATCTGGGAGCAGATTCGGGAATGTATTTATAAAGGTGTAAACAAGGAAGGGGTGCTTCCGGGCGGACTGAATGTTACCCGGAGAGCCGCATCGCTGAACAGCAGGCTTTTGGGGGATAAAACTTACAACACTCAGGAAGAGTGGTATCAGCTGGTGCAGGAAGCAGACGAAACTTTTACCACCATCAACAAATGGGTGTCCTGTTTTGCTTTAGCCGTGAATGAGGAAAATGCCAGTTTTGGCCGCATTATTACCGCACCTACCAACGGAGCAAGTGGGGTGATTCCGGCAGTGTTGATGTATTCTCAGGCGTTCACTCCGTATAAAAGTGACGATAATATTGTCCGTTTTCTATTGGTTGCCGGTGAAGTGGGAACTTTATTCAAGAAAAACGCTACCATCTCCGCAGCCATGGGCGGATGCCAGGCTGAAGTAGGGGTATCTTCCGCAATGGCGGCAGCAGGGCTTACAGAAATCATGGGCGGAACTCCGGCACAGTCGCTGATGGCAGCAGAGATTGCCATGGAGCATCATCTGGGAATGACCTGCGATCCGATTGCCGGACTGGTACAGATTCCGTGCATCGAAAGAAATTCTATGGGCGCCATAAAAGCCATCACCGCAGCCAACATCGCTATCGAAAGTGATCCCGCAAAAGCCAGAGTTTCTCTGGATGAGGTTATTCAAAGTATGTGGGAAACGGCGCAAAGCATGAGTTCGCGCTTTAAAGAAACCTCAGAAGGCGGCCTCGCCATTGCAGTGAATGTGGCTGAATGTTAAGGATTTCCGACTTTCTTTATATATGCTTTTATGAAGCGATTCGCAACATAGAATAGATTTCGGCTAATGACGGATCGTGTTGATACCTGAAAGGAACCGCAAGATTATGACACTTTTGGCTTTAGGTACACCTATTTGGTTTCGATAAAAAAAATCAACCCCTCTTCTTTTTCGATGACAGCACGCTTATGGTAACAGCGGTTATCGCAGCTGCGGCCGCCATTTTTAATACAAAATTCTTTCTGTTGTATTTCCATTCGGAAGCCCATCCCAGCTCTGCAAAAACATTGGGAAGATGACCTTTCTTTACATCGTCGATGATCCCTTCCACTACGCCAACACGGTCAGCGAGCATGAGTGGAAGCCATCTGCCATAGCTGGATTCGCTGTATTTAAAGGCCAGTCTTCTGATTTCTCCGCTGATACCTTCCGGTGGCGAAGCCGTTCCAAAAACAGAGGTTACATTGGGCCTTTCTACTGATTTTAGAATTTCTACATTTTCGGGTTGCTGTTGCGGCCGTTCCCAGGAGTAGCCTTCATGTTTTACGTTAGTCCGTTTTTTCAAAGGATAAACAGGGTCGTTTTCCGGATCGGCATCTATTCCCCAACCTTTAATGTGACTGTAATCTTTATTTTCACTTTTTTTAAAATCGGAGGGTTTTGTTTCATCTGTAAGCATGTTGTACTATTTTTTTTAGTTAAGAAACGTTTTTAAGTTATTTACGGAATAAGTACTGTTTTGATGCAACCATCAAGCTTTTGCGAAAATATATGATAAGCTTCCGATACTTCTTCCAGCGGAACACGGTGGGTGATGATCTGTTTCGGATCGATGACACCGTTTTTCACGTGTTCAATGAGTTTTGGTAGATGTCTTTTCACGGCTGCCTGGTTGGCACGGATCGTAATCCCTTTATTGACCACATTTCCTATCGGTATCAGCGCATCAATCGGACCATAGACCCCGACAATGGATACGATTCCGCTTTTCTTTACAGAATTAATAGCCCAGTGGAGCGCTGTTGTCGATCCGCCCTGCAACATTAATTTTATTCCCAGAAGCGTGTTCAGGGTATTTCCTTTCGCTTCGCATCCTACAGCATCGATGCAGACATCCGCACCCAAAGAGTCGGTCTGGGTTTTTATGAAAACTACCGGGTCGCCAATACTGTTAAAATTATAGGCTTCACATTGTGCGTATTTCGCAACAAATTCCAGCCTTTCTTCCAAATGGTCGATAACGATCACTCTGCCTGCGCCAAAAAGCCAGGCACATTTGGCTGCCATAATTCCGATAGGCCCTGCACCGAACACGACTACGGTATCGCCTTTCTGAATGCCCGCCATTTCTGCTGCCTGATAACCTGTGGGAACGACATCGGTAAGAAGCACTGCATCGTCGGGATCCATCCAGTCGGGAATCACGGTCGGGCCAACATCGGCGTAAGGAACACGGGCATATTCTGCTTGTCCGCCATGGTAGCCGCCGGCGGTGTGTGAATAACCGAAAATTCCTCCTACCGCTGTAGCCATTGGATTGGATTCATGGCAATTGCCATAGAGTTCTTGCTTGCAAAAGGCACATTTTCCACAGGCAATATTAAAAGGCACCATCACCTTATCGCCGACTTTCAGATTTTGTACAGCAGAGCCGGTTTCGACGACTTCTCCGATAAATTCATGCCCGAATATACTGCCTACCCGGGTATCGGGAACCAGGCCGTGATAAAGATGAAGATCTGATCCACAGATACATGATCGTAGAACCTTCACGATGGCATCCTGAGGATGTTCTATTTGCGGCTCCGGCACATTGCGGTCGGCACGTACGCGGAAGGGTCCGCGGAAGTTCATTGCTAACATAAAATTTGATTTTTGGTGAATGATGATTATTGCTGCAAAATAAAGACCGCCATCAGGAAGTAGCGAAAATTTTATGATTTTTTATGAAAACGGTTTCTCACAAAATGTTTTTGCAGAAAGTCAGTTCAGGTAGCAGAGTTTGGTCTTCTTATTTTGCAGGTGAGTGAACTAATACTATCAGGAAGATATTAATCCGGAACTGCTGAGTGGCGGAATATAATTATATGGGGTACTATCGATTAGGTGAAAAAAGAAAATCTTTCCCGCCAAGACAAACAATATTTTAACTGGGAGCACCTTCTCGCTCCGGGAAATTATGTGGTATCGGTCTCCAAAAAATCCGTAAACAACTAAAGTCTTTTAAAATGATCGTGAAAAAATAAGAAGATTATTTTTCATGTATTAACCGTGAACAGAAATCTGCTTTGGAATTTTTAATTGCACTCCACTAGAGTGCTGCTGCTTCATTTGATTTCCTTACCTCACTTTCTTCACCGTCTGAAAAGTTACGTTTTCAGAACACTTTTCGAAGGTGATTTCAAAGCGTGGATTTTTTTCAGGATAATGCAAAAGATAATCGGGGCAGGGCTTTTTCTGGGCATTGCTTCTTTCAAAATCTACAAAACCTTTGGTGATGATGCTGTCTTTCAGGAATTTTTCGTCGATATTGAGCGCCTTCATTTCTGTTTGAAAATTTTCAGAATAGGAGAAATCTTTACTGAGCGTTTCAGCAATGACGCGGCTGTTCGGAAGGTAACCACTACAGCTTGCACCTTTCTGATTCAGGATGAAAAAAACAATGAGAAGCCCTGGTACAAGGCCGATGAGGAAGAATTTGAATTTTCTTAACATTTAAAAAAGTAATAAATTGATATCGTGATAAGGCAGCCCGAAACGGTCGCAGATGATTTTTTTGGTATGACGCCCTTTGTACATGTACAGGCTTTGTTTCATTTCGCTTTTATGCATGAACATATTTTCAATACTTCCTTCTTTGTCGTATCCCAAAAGATAACTCAGGAAGAAATTGGAAATCGCTTTGCTGGTCGTCCGCGGAATTCTCGACGTAAGATTCGGCAGTCCGCAGTGAATAACATCATGTTTTATAAAGTAAGGATCGGTAAGTGTTGTAATTTCCGTGGTTTCTACCAGATTTCCATAATCCACCGTCACGTCGATGATCACACTTCCTTTCTTCATTTTAAGTACCATATCTTCGGTCACCACTGGAACACGGCTTGCTTCGGGCAAAGCGGCAATCAACACATCAGCCCGGCGAATGCTTTTGGAAAGTTCTTTAGGATCGATAATGGAAGTAGGAACCCTGCCGTCGATCATCATGTGGAGCCTGCGAAGTTTAGAAAGCGAATTGTCGAAAACCTTTACGCTCGCTCCCAGCCCTAAAGCTGCTTTTACGGCAAATTCCCCTACAATTCCGGCTCCGATAATCACGACTTCCGCCGGACGAACACCGGTGATTCCGCCCAACATATTGCCGTTAGAGAGTGCCAGAAGTTCAGAAGCATAAAGAACAGAAGCTGTACCTGCAATCTCGCCAATGAGCCTCACCAAAGGCAACTGGCTGTATTCATCGGATATAAATTCAAAGGCAATGGCGTTGATTTTTTTTTCTGCCAGTTTCAGGAAATAAGAAGCATCGCGAAGGTTGATCTGAAGCGCAGAAATAAGATGCGCATTGGGTTTCAGAAAATCAACTTCATCAAAAGTCGGCGGATTGATTTTCATCACCAAATTCTGGCCGAATGCTTCCTTAGGATCAGAAGTAATCCGTGCACCGGCATCGGCATACTGCTGATCGGTAAAAAAGGAACCGGAACCGGCTTCAGATTCAATGATGACCTCGTGTCCGTGATGAACCAACACCTGAACGGCATCAGGAGTGAGGCAGGTTCGCCGCTCTTCCAGACACGTTTCTTTCGGAACGCCAATGCTGAACTTCGGTTCTCTCCGAACCACCTCCAGCTTTTCTTCCAAAGGCATCAGTTCTTCCTCCTTGAAAGGGGTGAAAATAGTTCCGCTGCTCATTTTTTTAAATTAAAATCATCAGATACAAAGATACACTATTCAAAAATTATGGTGCGGCTGTCGCCCGAATTTTCAATCGTCATCACGTGATGCAGCGAGTGCTGCAGTTCTTCTTCATAAATCTCCGGCCATTCGATGATAGAGAGAAAAGCGCGGTCCAGATATTCATCCATTCCAATGTCGTACACTTCGCTCATGTCCTTCATCCGATACAGATCAAAATGAAAAACCAGGCCTTTCGGTGTTTGATATTCGTTCACAATAGCATATGTGGGCGAAGAAACGTCATCTGTACTTCCCAATGCTTTCAGTAAATACTGCGTGAAGGTTGTTTTTCCTGCGCCCAGATTTCCTTTGAGAAGCAGGACCGGATATTGCAGTTCCGGCAGAACTTCCGCAACAACTTCCTGCCATTCTTCGGGCGACGTAATGGTGAACGTTTTCATAGAATCAGAACGTTTAATTTTCATCCAAAAATAAGGATTTTATGATCGCTTTGGAAACTAATTGTTATTTTTACCCCATGATTTCCAAACACACCATCGATAAAATTTTCTCCGCCATCCGGGTGGAAGAAATTATTGGTGAATATGTACAGCTGAAACGCGCAGGTTCCAATTTCAAAGGGCTCAGCCCTTTTCAGGATGAGAAAACCCCGAGTTTTGTCGTGTCTCCTTCCAAGCAGATCTGGAAAGATTTTTCTACAGGAAAGGGCGGAACTGCCATTTCATTTTTAATGGAAATCGAAAGCTTTACCTATCCTGAAGCATTGCGGCATGCAGCAAAAAAGTACGGAATTGAAATTGAAGAAACCATTCAGGAACAGACGGAAGAGCAGAAAGTGGCGCAGTCTGAGCGGGAACAGCTCTTCAAAATTCATGAAGTGGCGCAGGATTTTTTTCAGGAGCAGCTTCATGAAACCGAAGAAGGCCGGCTGATCGGGCTTTCCTATTTTAAAGAACGCGGCCTTCCGGACGATATCATCCGGAAATTTCAACTGGGTTATTCTCCGGAAAAAAAGAACGCCTTCACCGGATATGCTCTGGAAAAAGGCTACAGCAAAGAGATTATTGAAAAATCAGGACTTTCTGTTTTTCCGGAAAACACATCGTATGGAATCGACAGATTTCGGGAGCGTGTCATCTTTCCGATTCACAGTTTTTCCGGAAGAGTTTTGGGTTTTGGAGGAAGAATTCTGAAGAATAATGCCAAAGCTGCGAAATATTTAAACTCTCCTGAAACCGAAATTTACCATAAATCTAATGTTCTTTACGGATTAAATTTCAGTAAACAGGCCATATCCAAACAGAATCTCTGTTTATTGGTGGAAGGATATATGGACGTGATCGCTCTTCACCAAAACGGAATTCAGAATGTGGTTTCCAGTTCCGGAACCGCGCTGACTACAGAGCAGATTAAACTCATCAAACGGCTCACCGAAAATGTCACCATTCTTTTTGACGGTGATGCAGCTGGAATTAAAGCCAGTTTCCGGAGCATTGATATGCTGCTTTCCGAGGGAATGAATATCCGCATCGTATTGTTTCCTGATGGCGACGATCCTGACAGCTTTTCCGGAAAACATCCTCAGGAATATGTAGAACAGTATATTGCGGAACAAGCCCGGGATTTCATCGATTTCAAAGCGGAAGTGCTGCTTCAGGAAGCCAACACCGATCCGATTCGAAAAGGAGAAGCGATCCGGGATATTGTTAAATCGGTAGCGTGTGTTCCCAATGCGCTGAAACAGGAAATTTACCTGAAAGAAGTTTCTTCACGGTTTGGGTTAAGCGAACAAAGCCTTTTCAATGAACTGGGTTTACAAAAACAGGTTCAGCAACAGCAGTACAAAAGAGAAGAATCCAGGCCTTCACCGAAACTTGAAGTAGTTCCAAAACAAGCAATTTCGGTGCAACCTCTGTTGGTTCTGGAAGAGAAACTGATAGAACTTATGCTGAAATACGGAGCGCAGGTGCTGAACAGAGAAACTGAAGACGGCACGCCGTACACCATCACTGTGATTGAAGAAGTTCTGGCACATTTTGGCGAAGATGATTATAAAATACAGTCGCCGGTGAACGAGAAGATTATCCGCGAAATACAGGAAGGAATTGAAAAAAATGAACTGCGTTCGGGAAGTTTTTTCTTTACTTTGATGGATGAAGAACTGACCGTGAAAGTAGCCAATGCACTTCTGGAACCTTATGAAATCAGCGACTGGAGCAAACACAATATTTTTTTTAGCAATGAGGAGGAAGTGCTTCCCAAACTCATCAGCGATACCATGATCCGCCATAAAAGAGAATATGTGGTGAGCATGATTCAGGAAATAAAAGAAAGCCTGAAAGCGGAAACCGATAATACCGAACAGTATGTGATGATGATGAAGCTGAATGAACTCCGCAAAGAAATGGATGCAGAATTATACAGAATTTTATGACATTTTGACTGTCTTTGAAAGGGGAACAGTTTTTGAAAATCAGAAGATATTAAATACAACTTTATATGGACATTAAAAAAGATTTCAGAGATTTCTCTGTAAAACACCTTGGAAACAGCGGCCTTGCGACCGATCAATATATGGGAGCTTTTTCTCCGACGAACCTTACACCGTACATTATGGAAGAAAGAAGGCTGAACGTAGCACAAATGGACGTTTTTTCCAGACTGATGATGGACCGCATTATTTTCCTGGGAACAGGAATTGACGATCAGGTCGCCAATATCGTTACCGCACAGTTGCTCTTCCTGGAAAGTTCAGATCCGTCAAAGGATATTCAGATTTATATTAATTCTCCGGGAGGAAGTGTATATGCAGGACTTGGAATTTACGATACCATGCAGATCATCAAACCGGATGTTGCCACCATCTGTACCGGAATGGCGGCTTCTATGGGAGCCGTTTTGCTGGTTGCAGGCGAAAAAGGAAAACGTTCCGCACTGAAGCATTCCAGAGTGATGATTCATCAGCCGAGCGGTGGTGCACATGGTGTGGCTTCTGATATGGAAATTAATCTTCGCGAAATGCTTAAATTGAAAAAAGAACTTTATGAAATTCTTGCACAGCATTCCGGGCAAACCTATGAATGGGTAGAAAAAGCGTCGGATCGTGACTATTGGATGACCTCTACTGAAGCCAAAGAAATGGGAATGGTAGATGAAGTTCTAGAAAGAAAAAAAGATAAGTAAACCTCGCCTTGATATTAAAATAAACTGTCCTTAGGTTCAACCTGAGGACAGTTTTTGTTATAGAGAAACAGATATTTAAGCGTTAAATCCTTCTATAATCTTTGCGAAATCATCAATATTTAAAGCTGCACCGCCAATCAGGCCGCCGTCAATATCGGGTTGAGAGAAGATTTCTTTCGCATTGTCAGGTTTCACAGAACCGCCGTATAAAATGGAAATTTCATCCGCCACTTCCTGTCCGTATTTTGCAGCGATAAGACTGCGGATGTGCGCGTGAATTTCCTGCGCCTGCTCAGGAGTAGCCGTTTCTCCGGTTCCAATGGCCCAAACAGGTTCGTAAGCGATGACTACTTTTTTAATTTCCTCTGCGGAAAGTGTGAAGAGTGCCGTTTCAGTCTGATTCTTCACGACTTCGAGATGCTGACCGGATTTTCTCTGTTCCAAAGTTTCACCGTTGCAATATACCGGAATCATTCCTTTGTCCAAAACCAATTTTATTTTTCTGTTGCAGTGAGAGTCGGTTTCGCCGTGGTACTGTCTGCGTTCGCTGTGTCCGATAAGGCTTCCTTCAGCATCGATGGATTCCAGCATATCAGCAGAAATTTCTCCGGTGTAGGCTCCTTTTTCATGTTCGCTTACATCCTGGGCAAACACTCCGATTTCATCGTTTTCGTACAGGTCTTTCGCCATCATCAGATAAAGCGACGGCGGCGCAATCCACACTTCGCAGCTCACGAAATTACTTTTTTTATACTCCAGTAACTGAAACATCAGCTGTTGCGCTTCAATAACATTTTTGTTCATTTTCCAGTTTCCGGCTACAATTTTTTTTCTCATTATGATAGATTTTTAATAAAATTAAGGGATTTAATTTCCTCTATTATCCCAGATTCCAAAGGTTTTTCAGCAGCTTGTAAAAACGGTGTTCGTCCTCGCTCACTTCTTCATCTGCTTTGATGAGAGACTTTGCAAAGTTGATGAAACTGTCTCTTTCTTCGGCGGTGGAATCGTCCATGAAACAACGGGCATGAAATTCAAAATGGTCTTTCCATTCCTCAGGTTTCAGGGTCGCAATGGTGTCCAGTTCGTTGTCCAGGTTCATCCGGAAAGGAAATTCCTCAGCCAGATATTCCTGTATTTTCATTCCTTCTTCCGGTGAAAATTCATTGTCAACGGCCGAAAGAATCATGAGAAGATGATAGCCGGCAATGGGTTTATTGGATTTTTGCATAATGTATTTTTTATTTCTTATTTATTTTTTAAATAGTCCTGAAGTGATTTTTTATCTTTAATAATTCCTTTTTCGAGCGTCAGCACAAAAGGATTGCTGCGTGCAATGGTTTTGATGGCGATTCCGTCCAGCATCGCATTCGGAACATTAGGGAACGTATCCGGATGCGTCGAAATTCCGTAAGAAAAAGGATGACTCTGAATAACCTGAACCGCCTGCGCAACTTCTTCCGGAGTCAGGTTTTTTGGATGGTAACTGAATACCAAAACGGCCTTTTCAGCTTTTAAAATGGTATCGGTAATATCATTTCCCTGAGGATCTTCAATCCTGAGTTTGCTGATTTCGGACGCATAACCATGATGCGTGATTTCGGAGGTTGATTTGTCTTCCTGAATTTCCCAGGGCGTTCCTTCTTCCCAAAAGGTTTTATCGTTCACGTAATCATCCTGATTTACCTTTTTTTCTTCCCCGGTTTTGGTGTTTTTCAGCACATAAAATGTTTTATAAACAGAAGGGTTTTCAGCAATTTTTTGTTTTTCCGCATTCAGATTAGTTCCGATTTTATAAGCCCTGAAATCAATCAACGGTTCGTGGCGGATGCCGCTGTATAGGTAGAAAACAGTGATGGCAATGCCTAATCCTATAATTATTAATCTAAGATTATTTTTGTTTTCAGTTTCTGGTTGTTTCCGCGTTGCAAACCAAAGGATCAACAAGCCGATGAGAAGAGCAATGTCTTTCCAAAAACTTTGCCAAGGCGTCATTTTGAGGGCGTCTCCGAAACATCCGCAGTCAGTCACCACATTGAAATAAGCGGAATAAAAGGTCAGAAAGCCAAAGAAAACGCAAAGTGCAATTAACAGGATGAGCGTCAATCTGAGTTTAAATTTCAGCAACAGCATGAGGCCCAGAACGACTTCTACAAAACAGACCAGAATGGCAATCGGTAATGCGAAAGATTCCAGAAAAGGCATATTGAATACGCCGGGAGAGAAATATTCTTCAAGCTTAAAGGAAAAACCTACCGGATCTACTGCTTTTACAAAACCGGAAGCGATAAAGATGAGCGCGATAAGATACCGCAGAATAGTGGTGATCATGGTAAAAGAATTAAGGTGAAACGGATTGTGAAAGATTTTGTATTTCGGTTTCCTCAGAAAACTTGATGAGGCAGAAAACGGCATAGTTCAGCATATCAAAATAGTTGGCATCTATTCCTTCTGAAACCAGAGTAGAACCTGAATTGTCTTCAATTTGTTTGGTTCGCAGCACTTTCTGATAAATCAAATCGGTGATGGAAGAAATCCGCATATCGCGCCAGGCTTCGCCATAATCATGATTTTTTCTTTCCATGAGGTTTTTGGATTCCTGCGCATAATGATCATAAAGTTTCATGATTTCCCCAGGGTTTTCATTAAGCGTTTCGCTTAACCCTTTTTCTATCTGAATCAATCCGATAATCGCGTAATTTACAATGGCGATAAACTCGTTATGTTCGCTTTCATCCACCATTTTTTTATCTGTCATCTGCAGCGTCCTGATGCGGTTCACCTTAATATAAAGCTGATCCGTAATCGAACTTGGGCGCAAAACCCGCCATGCAGCACCGTAATCCTGCATTTTCTTGCTGAAGAGATCGCGGCATTCTGCAATCACTTTATCGAACTGTACAGAGGTTTTCGTCATAGCTATTCTTGATTTCCAAAGATAACAAATTTGCCCGAAACCGAGGCCGGATCTCCGGTGCGATGACTGCTTTTTCTGTACATTTGTGTCATGATACACCGCATTTCAATGGAACACCGCAACTCTTTCACGCTGAACTGCAACGGCAGGCTCATCAGCCTCGACCGTCCGAAAATTATGGGAATTCTGAACCTGACTCCCGATTCTTTTTCAGACGGCGGAAAATTCAATACCGAAAAAGCTGCCTTGCTTCACGCCGAAAAAATGTTGACAGAAGGTGCGGAGATTATCGATATCGGACCACAGTCTACAAGGCCGAATGCGGATTTTATTGACAGCAGCGGAGAAATACGAAGGTTGGGAAAAGTTATTTCTTCCCTTAAAAAAGAGTTTCCGGAAGCGTTAATTTCTGTCGATACTTTTTGGTCTGAAACGGTGCGTTTTGGGTACAATGAAGGAATGGATATTGTGAATGATATTTCAGCCGGACAATTTGATGAAAAGCTTTTTGAAACCGTCGCGCAAACCGGTCTTCCGTATATTCTGATGCACGTGAATCCCGTTTATGAGGAAATGCATGTGAAAAAAGAGTTTCGGAATATTACGGTAGAAATCAATAAATTTCTGTTGGAAAAAAGCCAAAATCTCCTGAAAACAGGAGTGAAAGATATTATTCTGGATCCGGGTTTCGGATTTGGGAAAACGGTGGAAGACCAGCACAAAATGATTGATGAAACGGAACACATCGGACTCGGTAAATTCCCGGTACTTATCGGGATATCCCGCAAATCTTTTATCTACAAACCTTTGGGAAAGTCTCCATTGGAAATTTCAAAAGAAACGCAGGAGTTGCATTATAAAGTACTGAAACAGGGAGCAAAAATACTGAGGGTGCACGATGTGAAAGCTGCTAAAAAAACCGTGGATGTTTTCTTAAAAGAGTAGGTAAGCGTTTATTTATTGTTGCGTAAGTTTTTCAGCGTATTCCTTCGCAAATTTTTTCTGATCTGTTTCGAGTTCCTCCTGTGTGGCAGGCAATGCATAGTTGAACAGCATTTTGCCGTCATCATCCAAAAAAACAATTTCCTTTTCTTCTCCGTCGATCATTTGTGAAAATATTTCCCACATAGAAGTGTCGCGTGTTTTCAGCAAATCAAAGAAAAGGGAAGCCTTAATCTGAATATTTTTCATGAGTTGTTGGGTAATGTTAATTTTCTTTTTTCCAGAAAACTAAGCCGCAAAGTTAAAAAATTATTGTGTATCGGGTGAATTTGTTATTTTTACATCAGAACTAATAATCTATGAAAAAACTTTTACTGAAGATTTTTTTGGTATTATTTCCTTTGGTTTCTCTGTTTGGTAATGCACAACAGAAAGAAATCACCGGAAAAATTATCAATTCCGAAAACGGCGAGGCTTTACCTTATGCCAAGGTGTATGTCACCTATGCCGACGGTTCCAAACGTTCTGCCTCTGCAGATTTTGACGGATTCTACTCCATTCCTTATGACACTGTTCCCGATTCGCTTGTGGTTTCGCTGGAAGGTTTTGAAGGAAAAAGCTTTTTCATCCGAGAAGATTTTCAACCCGAACATCATGTAACCCTTCAAAGAAAGGTTGCTCAGAATAAAAACACCAAAAAAGCTGAAAGAGCCAGCGAAAGACACATTGATGAAGTGGTGATCACCAAGAAAAAGAAGAAATATAAAAATCCTGCTTTTGAGATCATGGAGAAAGTGATCGAACGAAAACCCAACAATAATCCTGAAAAGTTCGATTCCTATTCGTATGAAAACTACAACCGTATGGAAATTTCGATCAGTAATTTCGGGAAGAAATTAGAAAAAAGAAAAGTGGTGCGCGACATCAAAGCGATCATGGAAACTGCCAAAGAAGTGGCCGGAGAGGACGGCAAACCGCTGTTGCCTGTGTTTATTTCAGAAAACCTTTCAGATTATTACTATCAGAAGAGTCCTCATCAGTCTACAGAAATCATTAAAAAAACTAAAATTGAAGGCATCGGGATTGAAGACGGCAGCATGTTTACCCAACTCACCAGTTCTACTTTTGTAAAATACAATTTCTATAACAACAACATCCGGATTCTGGGGAAAGATTTCGTCTCACCTATTAATGATACCTATAAACTGCTGTATGATTATGAACTCGTCAGCAAAAACCACGAAATTAACGGAGAGCGGTATTATCTGCTGAATTTTAAACCTAAAAGAGAATCTGATCTCGCTTTTATGGGCAGCATGCTTATCAATCATGGCACGTATTCGCTTTTCAGAATAGATGCGGAAATTATGCCGACAGCCAATATCAATTTCATTCATTCCCTGAAAATTCAGCAGGAAATGATGCGGCTTCCGGAAGAGGACAACTGGCTTCCGGGAAAAACCAGGGTATTTCTGGAAACGGCCAGACCGGGAAAAGAAAGTGTTGCCGTTTTTCTGAAATATTATTCTTCTATTAAAGATCCGGTCATCAATCAGCCCATCAATCAGGAGGTTTTTGAGAAAGAAGTGTTGGTGTTGGAAAATGCGGCGACAGAGGATGAAGCCTATTGGGAACAGAACAGACACGGCACGATGACTGCAGCCGAGAAAAAAATGTACGGCATGATCAAAGAAGTGAAAAACCTTCCGTCGCTGCGCACCTATCTGGATGTGATCGAGGTTTTGCTGAACGGATATTATAAAGTCGGGAACATCAGTATTGGTCCGTATCTGTACACTTTGGGTTATAATGATGTGGAAGGGTTGCGGCTGAGGGCAGGATTTAAAACCAATCAGCATTTCAGTAAAAAATGGATTTTCGGCGGATACCTGAGCTATGGTTTTAAAGATGAAAAACTGAAATACGGCGTTCATGCGGATTATATTATTTCCCGTGAACCATGGATTCAGGCAGGAGTGAACTACGCTCACGATTTGGGACAGGTGGCCTTCCAGTACGAAGACTTTTCTGTGCGAATGAACAATATTTTCAATGCATTTACCAAAAATGGAAAAATGAGCGTGCGGCGGCCATTTTGGGAAGATCAGTATCAGGCATATTTTAAAATGGATGTGCTGAATTCACTGACGCAGAAAATCACTTTTAAACATGCTACCTTCGATCCGCTTTTTGATTTTGCCTATCTCGATCCTGAACAGGGAATAATGAATGATTACAAAACGTCAGAATTAATAGCGGAAACCGTCTGGAGACCGGGAAGAAGAATTCTGCAGCGGGCGAATAATACGCAGCTCAACCTGAAAGACAATATTTACAATCCGCTCGTGACTTTCCGGTATCACAGAGGAATAAAAGGTGTGCTGGAAAGTGATTTTGATTATAATAAATTCACCCTGAATGTGCAGCAGACTGTTCCCATGGGAATTTTCGGAAGGGGAGAATATTCCTTAACCGGTGGTTATATTCCCGGGCAGCTGCCGTATCCGCTTTTGGAAAATCATTTGGGGAATGATTTCATGTTTTACAACAAGTACGCGTTCAACATGATGCGGTTTTTTGAATTCACCAGCAACAGGTACGCGTCTTTTCAATATACCCAGAATCTGGAAGGCCTTATTACCAACAGTCTTCCGCTGATCAGGAAATTACACTGGCGGAATCATGTTACTTTCAATTACCTTATCGGGTCGCTGGATCCGAAAATGATGGCCGGCAACAGCATCGGACACAATTATTTTCAGGGATTGCAGGGAAAGCCGTACATGGAAGTAGGATACGGAGTTTCCAATATCTTCAGATTTCTTCGGGTAGATTTCATTCACAGACTCACGCATCTGAATCCGCTGCCGGACGGAAGAGTGCCACCGAAATTCGGGGTTACGTTGTCGGCTCACATCAAGCTTTAGAAACCGAGCATCTGGAGTTTAATCTGGAATCCGATATTATCTACAAATTTTGCATGTGCATAATGCCCGATTCTGTAAAAGAAACCAAGATTGAATCCGGTGTTGAAAATATTATTGTACTCGAACCCGATTTCCTGATAAAGACGATCCAGTTTTTCAAATTCGAATTGATGATCGCTTATATTCTTGAAATCACCGATGATGCCTTTGTAAAGAATATCAATACTGGAAGATTTCTTTCCTAAAAACCTGAAGTTCCACGGAAGTCGATGGGTGAGATAATAGCCTACAAAACGGTCATTAAAGTATTTCGCCGAAGGCATCGTAGCAAATCCCAGATATGTGGTAAAATTCACACGATTAATGAGTTTCTGATGTTCAAAATGATCGAGTCCGCCCATTTCAAAAGTATTGTAAATAGGGACTTTTCCTTCCTGCAATCCTGCGTAAATACGCGTTCCCGTGGTGCCTAAGGTGGTTTTGATAATCTGAAGATACAGAAGATCCAGACGGTGATAATCGAATTCACCGCCCAGAAGTTTCATCCCTTTTTCGTAATTAAAATACACTTCCGGATAGCCCTGTTCATACGTATATTTTCCCGCCGGAGTCATAATGTTTTTTGAAAAAGGAGAATATTTCAAGGTCAGAATACTTCCAAAATCCTGAAAATGATTAGGGTGATTCAGATACTGGTATTCAAATTTGGATTCCAGTTCCTGCTTTCTTGCCGTTATTCTCATGGTGAGGGCGTTCGTAATATCGTTTTCATAGGAGAGCCGGAATTGTTTCGAAGAAAAATACCGTCCGTTGTTTACATCCACACCGGCATTCTGAATCCGCATATTCGTTGTCCACAAATATTGGTTGAATTTTCCTGTGGAGATGACATCATCCATATATTCTATCCTGAAGAGGGAGTTTTTCTTCAGTGTGGTGCGGATATCGGTGGCGATGCCGAATTTCCATTTTCTGTCTTTAAAACCGTAGGCAAAATAACCGTCGGGGGAAATATACTTGTGGAAATGTTCATTCAGTTTTGCTCCTGCACCCAGGCGTACCCCTTCGTAATTATTGAAACTGAACAGGCGGATAATGTCAAGATCCACTTTCCCGAGCCTCAGGTAACCTCGCAATAAATTGGTCACGATGGCGACTCTTCTGTCAATTTTAAATTTCTGGCCGATGCTGTCTATTTTCACATAGGTATTCATTTCACGTTCGGAAAGCGGGTCCCTGCGGAACTCATCCAGCGAAGTGCCGTCGCTGTTCTGCACCGAATAGGTGTAACCAGCAAAATCTCCGGAGCGGAATTCTACAGGGCTTTCAAAATCAAAATATTCATTGTGGAGATAGGCATAGTTTCCGAATTTTTTTCTCAAGGGTTTTTCTTTCCCGTTTTCATCCAGAACTTTGCCGATGTCATACCTTTGATAGCCGAGATTGATTTTCATCTTTTCTTCTTTCAAAAACCATTTGCCGTACATCGGAATCCACGTGGAACTGATGCTGCCTTCCGTAGCTTCGGTGGCATTTCTTTCAATCTTTTTTATCGCATAGCTGTCACGGTCGATATAAATATACCCGTTGAACCGCCTTCTTTTCTGTAGGCTTTTGTTGGATTTTTCCCGGAAAAGGATCACATAATTCTCGCGGCCGTCTATCTCGATACTGTCGGTCAGATAATAGCGGTACAGCCCTTCGTTGTCGGTGTTCACTTCCTTTGGAATTTTGTTCAGATGCGATCGCAAAGTGATGAGTTCATAAATAGGCTGTTGAAGGCCGGAAATCCTGTTGTCGAGCAGGTTTACCTTCTCGCCGTATTTTTTGGAATACAGGTGTTGCATGGCTCTTTCCCACATGAACATCTGGCTTTCTTTCAACACATTCTGAAACTGAACCTCCATCAGGGAATCTTTTTTCTGCTTCTCGGTCTGTACAGGAATTTCCTTCATTTTCAAAGAATCCTGATATGCTGTAATGAACGTATTATAAATGTCAAGGGAATCCTTATCCAGATCCACGGCGAGTTTCTGAAAAGAACTGAACCGGTACGAAGGCAGCGAAAGTGGAGAATTCTCCTGAAAACGCTGGTTTACTTTTTTCAGAATCGACAAAGCGTTCGGATCACTTTTATCGTTGATGACGACTTCTTCTATTTCCGAAGCCATTCTGCTTTTTTTCATCAGAAACACCTCAGCCGGTTCCTCCGTGATGGTGGTGCGCTCTTCCTGATAATCCTCATGGCGCACGGTGATTTCGCGGCACGCACTTTCAAATTCAAGCACGCCCAGGGTATTGGTTTTCCCAAGCAGCTTTCCCTGGCACAGCACCGAGGCTCCGGAAACGGGAAGCTGCGAATATTCATCGGCAACAGTAATTTTCTGTTGGGCATGAAACACACTGAAAGCCAGCATGAATACAAGAACTAAATACGGGCGTATCTGCATAAAAAGAGTATAAGCGATCAGGAATCAAAATTAAATAAAAATCCCTCGCTCGCAAGAGGTGAGGGAAAATATATGGACGAGGGGAATCATATCTAATAAATCAGCTTTTTCACATACTGAAAGTAGTTTCATCTTAAGCTAATAAGTCAATTTGCAAATTCGCTTCCTCTAAACAATTAACCGATTAATCAATGGACTTACAACTCCATCGCTCTGGCAACAGCTTGATCGATTCCTGCTAGGTTTTTTCCGCCTGCGGTGGCAAAGCCGGGGTTTCCGCCGCCGCCGCCCTGGATTTCCTTGGCCAGTTCTTTCACAATGTTTCCGGCGTGGTATTGCCCCTCCAGATCCGGAGAAACGCCCACGGTAATCATCGGTTTTTCGCCGGCATCAGAAATAATAACCGTAATGGAATTCGGAACTTCTTTTTTCAGTTGAAATACAATGTCCTTCACGCTTCCGGCTTCCAGAGATACTTTTTTCACGAGAAGTTTTTTGCCATTCTGTTCTGTAAAATCATTTTTCCAGTTGGCGGTTTCGCTTTGGGCTTTTTCTTTTTTCAGAGATTCCACTTCTGCTTTCAGTGCAGCATTTTCGGACATTAATTTTTCTACCGATTTTGCAAGGTCTTTGGATTTCAATACCCGGGAAAGTTCAGCCAGTTGTGTTTCCAGGTTTTTGAAATATTCTGCAGATTGATCTCCGGAAATGGCTTCTATTCTCCGGATTCCTGCGGCCGTGGACGATTCTGAAATGATTTTAAAATGACCGATTTCTCCGGTAGATTTCACGTGGGTGCCGCCACAAAGTTCTCTGGAAGTTCCGAACTGAATCATGCGGACGGAATCGCCGTATTTCTCACCGAAAAGCGCCAATGCTCCGCGCTCCATCGCTTCCGTAATGGGAATGCTGCGGTGCTCTTCCAGCAAAATGTTTTCCTTTATTTTAGCATTCACTTTTTCTTCGACCAACGCCAGTTCCTGCTCATTCATTTTCGAGAAGTGGGAGAAATCGAACCGCAGATATTCCGGGCCAACAAATGAACCTTTCTGTTCCACGTGTGTTCCCAGAACTTCGCGCAGGGCTTCGTGCAGCAAATGCGTCACCGAGTGATTGGCCTGAGTGTTCCGTCGGTTTTTCACCTCTACTTTGGCATAGAAAACCGCCCCTGCATCTTTCGGCAGTTCGTTGATCAGAGAAACGATCAGGTTGTTTTCTTTTTTGGTATCCAGCACCTGAATCACATCGGGATTGTCTTTTATATTGTACATATCCGGCTGCGAAATATCGAAATGTGGAGCATAGCTTGGTATCAGTACACCGGTATCGCCGATTTGTCCGCCGCCCTCGGGATAGAACGGCGATTGTGAAAGAACGATCTGATAAAATTCGCCGTCTTTATTTTCAATTTTGCGGTATCTAGTAATGTAAGTTTCGGCAGCCATCTGATCATATCCGACGAAAGTTTCAGGTCTTTCTTCCAGTACCACCCAGTCGTACACCTTCGCTGCCGAATCTTTTTTGGATCGTTGTTTCTGTTTTGTCATTTCAGCTTCAAAGCCCTGTTCGTCCACCGTTAGCTGTTTTTCTTCAGCAATAATTCTGGAAAGGTCGGCGGGGAATCCGAAAGTATCGTACAGCTCAAAAACCTGTTCGCCGGGAAGGTTCTTTTCGCCTTTTTTAAGGGTTTCATTGATGATATTGTCCAATCGAACCAGGCCGGTTTCGATAGTTCTCAAAAATGAATTTTCTTCTTCTTTGATGACTTCAGAAACCAGCGTATTCTGCTTCATGATTTCCGGGAAAAATCCGCCCATCTGGTTGTTCAGCACCTCTACCAACTGATAAAGGAAGGGTTCTTTCATTCCTAAAAACCGGTAGGAATAAGAAATGGCACGTCTCAGGATTCTTCTGATTACATATCCTGCACCGCCATTGGAAGGCAGTTGTCCGTCTGCAATAGCAAAGGAAACCGCCCGGATATGATCTACCACCACGCGGATGGCAATATCTTTTTCGTCTTCTAAAATTCCGG
>JADMKO010000081.1 GCA_015478785.1 Chryseobacterium sp.
GAATTTTTCAAACTTCTGGGAATCCTTGTTCATTCCTAAAATGAGCGCGCCAACCGAATGTCCTACTGCATATTTTTTGTAATGTGGAAAATGGTACTGAATATAATCCGTCACCGCTTTGAAATCCTGCGTTCCCCAAATTCGCATGGTTGCCTGAAAGCCTTTCAATTTCTCTGGTTTCGATTCACCAATTCCTCTGTAATCATAGGTTATTACCGTATATCCAAGCTGCGCCAAATATTCAGAGAATGCAAAATAAATCTGCTGTTTCACGCCCGTTGCTGAGTTTACGACAACTATTTTTCCGTTCGGATTTTCAGGTTCAAACAAATGAGCTGAGAGTTCAAAACCATCCGAAGTCTGTAACGAAACTGCTTTCATTGAGGATTGAATTCAAACGGATCAGTTCAGGATTTCTATAAATTCCGTGACGATTTTAACAGGATTTTGATGTTGATCAAAACCGATATAGCTGGCATAAAAACCTTCTCCATATCCGGTTTCAAAAGCAAAAAGTCCAACTTCATCGTCATCTGCAGGTTTCAAATAGGCAAACTGATCGATAGCGCCGTTTTCATCAAAGAAATGATGATGAAAGAACTCTTCATAAATTCCCCGAAAATCGTCTTTCTTCCTTTGATAAAGCATGTCTTCCAAGTTATTCAAACTTTTTTGAACCTTCACATCCATCAAACATCCCATTCCACTTTCCACAGGATAGCCGAAGATTTCTCCCGCTTTCAATTGTCTTGTTTCCTGACCTTCGGTGAGAGCCATTTCCCAATAATCAACAAATTCATTCCCGAAAACCACTTCTACATAAGCGACACAATTGCTTTGGCGTTCTTTGTGAATGAGCACCGGAAATTCACCCACGGGAAACTGAACCGAAAAGGAATTCATATCCCGCGTGATCAGCGGATCGCAGGTGACGAGTTTTCCGGTAGGCAGGTGAATTTTTCCGGCTTCAAAACTTTCCACCAACGGATTTTCAACAAAACTTTTGCTGAACATTTTCTGGATGTTTTCAATATGTTTCATTTCTGGATGAAATTTCGGATTTCCACCGGTTTTAGATTTATTGAATTTTAAATTAAAAAGAATTCATTTTCGCTTCCAGCAATGCTATTTTTTCCTGAGCATCCTTTTGTTTCTTTCTCTCATTTTCCACGACCTGAACGGGCGCTCCGCTGACAAATTTTTCATTCGACAGCTTTTTTTCAACACTGATTAAGAATCCTTTCAGGTATTTTATTTCTTCTTCAGTTTTCGCTTTTTCTTCGCCAAGATCCAGATGTTCACTTAATGGGACTGAAATTTCTGTTGCGCCAACCAAGAAGGTAAAACTTGGTTTCTCCGTTTTCTGAGTATAATGAATTGCAGAAACATTAGCCAGTTTTTTAATCACGGAATCGTTAGGAAACTGAGCAGCATTGGTGAAAATCTCTACTCTATCCTTTGGCGAAATTCCTTTGCTCTGTCGATAATTTCTGATTCCTGAAATAATTTCTTTGGAAATCTCAAAATTTTTGATGGTTTCCGAAGTGAAATCGCTTCTCTGTTTTTGCTGACCAATGATGAGTGCTTCCTGCGGTGTCCTTACTGCGATATTCTGCCACAGTTCTTCTGTAAGAAAAGGCATGAACGGATGCAGAAGTTTCATTAAGTCTTCATAAAACGAAATCGTCTTTCCGTACACTTCTTCAGAGACTGGCATTCCATACGCAGGTTTTACCGCTTCCAGATACCAGGAACAGAAATCGTCCCAAATGAGTTTATAAATTAAATGCAACGCATCCGAAATCCGGAATTTCGCGAACTGATCTTCAATTTCTTCTATGGTTTTGTTCATCTGGTTTTCAAACCAAACGATGGTTTGCAGATCCGCCTGTTGAGCCGGAACATTTTTATCCCGTTCCCAACCCTGAACCAAACGATAAGCGTTCCATATTTTTGTGGCAAAATTTCTTCCTTGCAACATCAGATCTTCATCGAAAAGAAGATCGTTTCCGGCTGCGGAACTCAATAATATTCCGACACGAACGCCATCTGCACCGTATTTATCAATCAGTTCCAGCGGATCCGGAGAATTCCCGAGAGATTTCGACATTTTTCTGCGCTGCTTATCTCTTACAATTCCTGTGAAATAAACATTTTTAAAAGGAACTTCGTTTCGGAATTCCAATCCTGCCATCACCATTCTGGCTACCCAAAAGAAAATAATATCGGGGCCTGTCACCAAATCGGAAGTCGGATAATAATACTGAATATCTTTATTCTCATGTTCCAAAATTCCATCAAAAACCGACATCGGCCACAGCCACGAAGAGAACCATGTATCCAGCGCATCTTCATCCTGACGAAGCATATCCATGGTAAGTTCAGCATTTCCCGATTTTTCTTTTGCCAAAATCAAGGCTTCTTCCCTGTTTTCTGCTACTACAAAATCCTCCTCTCCGTTCCCAAAATAATAAGCCGGAATCTGTTGCCCCCACCAGAGTTGTCTGGAAATATTCCAATCGCGGATGTTTTCCATCCAGTATTTGTAAGTATTTTTAAATTTTTCAGGATAAAACTTCACCTCATCTTTCATCACGATATCCAGAGCTGGTTTCGCCAGATCATTCATTTTCAAAAACCACTGAACAGAAAGTTTCGGTTCGATAACCGCGCCCGTTCTCTCGGAAGTTCCTACTTTATTGATATAATCTTCGGCTTTCAGCAACAGGCCTTTTTCTTCCAGCTCCTTTACAATCAATTTTCTCACTTCAAATCTGTCTTTCCCGGAATAATGCAAACCATGTTCGTTCAGGCAGGCATTATCGTCCAAAGCATCAATCAGAGGAAGGTGATGGCGCTGTCCGATTTCATAATCATTGGTATCGTGAGCCGGCGTAATTTTCAGCGCACCGGTTCCGAATTCCAAATCAACATAATTGTCTTCAATAATTGGAATTATCCTTCCCACAACAGGAACGATGACTTTTTTGTTTTTTAAATGCAGGTATCTTTCATCCTGAGGGTTCACACAAATGGCGGTATCTCCAAAAATGGTTTCGGGACGTGTGGTAGCAACAGAAATGAACTCTTCGCTGTCTTCAACTTTATATTTTAAATAATAAAGTTTTCCGTTTTGTTCTTTAAAAATAACTTCTTCATCAGAGATATTGGTTTTTGCTTCAGGATCCCAATTAATCATCCGGTGTCCGCGGTAGATGAGTCCTTTCCGATACAAATCCACAAATGATTTAATGACCTGAGCAGACATTTTTGGTTCCATGGTAAAACGCGTTCTGTCCCAATCGCAGGATGCGCCTAGCTTTTTCAACTGTTCCAATATAGTTCCGCCGTACTGATCTGTCCATTCCCAAGCATGTTTCAGAAATTCTTCTCTGGAAAGATCGGCTTTGTTAATTCCTTCAGATTTCAGTTTAGCTACTACTTTGGCTTCGGTCGCAATAGAAGCGTGGTCGGTTCCGGGAACCCAACAAGCGTTGAAACCCTGCATTCTTGCTCTTCTTACCAACACATCCTGAATGGTATTGTTTAACATGTGTCCCATGTGCAGAATTCCGGTTACGTTGGGCGGAGGAATCACAATGGTGTAAGGCGGCCTTTCGTCGGGAACGGAATGAAAATAATTATTTTCCATCCAATAGCTATACCAGCGGGATTCTGTATCTTTGGGACTATATTTATCTGAAATCTGCATACGACTTTTATTTTTGGCTTTATTTTTGCAAAAATAGGCAAAAGAAAATTTCGGTCTGTATTTAAAAATATTTTTAACTTTGCTTTTTCAATACAATCCAACATTTTATAAAACATCGAACAATATGAAAAAATTACTTGCAGGTTTTGCAATTTTAGGAACTGTAGCCTTTGCTTCAGCTCAAACGATCTCATTTGACAATACGGTATTAGATTACGGTACCATTAAACCAGGTTCTGATGGCAACAGAGTTTTTGTTGTGAAGAATACTGGTGATAAACCTTTAATTATTTCCAACGTAAAGCCAAGCTGCGGATGTACTACACCTGAATGGTCCAAAGAACCCATTTTACCAGGAAAAACCGGACAAATCAAAGTTCATTATAATACGACACCGGGTTCTTTCCAGAAAATGATTGAAGTTTTCACTAATGATCCTGTAAACAGCAGATCTGTAATCCACATCAAAGGAAATGTAGATGCGAATGCTGCAGATGCCGTAGCTGTGAAAGCATCAGCACCAAAAAAAGGAAAATAATCAAGCAGTTTTATCGGACTGAAAACACAACCGTTCCTTCCTTAGGAGCGGTTTTTCCATTTTTAATATAGTATTTATTCTAGTATATCATTGCCATCCGGAAAATATTTGCTGAAAATTTCTTCAGAAGTCTGATTAAAAAACTTAACTGTTGCAAGTGGACTTACATTGTTAATTCCTCTGATGGTTTCGCTAAGCACTGTTCTGCTGCTGGTAGTCTCTTCCATATTTACAATTCCTCGGTTTTCTAAACTCGTAAAATGCAAAAAGGAATCTTTGTATCCCATAAGAGTTTCCCGGCTTCGCTCATCGAACTCTTCAAATAAATTGGTATTATTCATTATATTCATTATTAAAAAATTAGAAAAGGCAGAGCAGGAATTGCTCTGCCGGTTGTAAATAATACAGGGATTAAACTCCCATGGCGCCCTTTATTTCCTCTAAAGGAATGCTGGTTATCTCTTCATCATTATACATCAGGATACCATTAGGCATTCTTACAAATTACATACAGATGCTTAGCGTATACTTCAAGGCAGGGTCAAGGTAGGTAACCTGCTCCTAAGTCCAATACAACTGCAATACAAGTATAATAAGAAGGATTAAAGATTACTGTTGGTAATGATTAGAAAATGCACGGAACGTAAACAGCACTGAAGGAAGGCTGACAGCAATAGAAAAAGAATGCTGTTTTACAAGGGCTGGCACTCCTGTAGCACAATAATCGCGAAAAAACATAAGAAACCCTATAAGCCGGATTCTGTTCTCCCGTTGCCGGGATGCCTGTTATTTATCTGCGTTTTACATTGCTGCAAAACTTGAGCTGATTACCCCTCGGCATTGGACGGGCCGCCCTTAATTGCCGATATACTTATCATTGCACCACATAGAGTTTACCTGGTTTCACTACAGCCGAACTGTACATTCTTTCTGTTGCACTGGTCCTCGTATCACTACGGGCGGACGTTATCCGCTATGCTGCCCTGCGGTGTCCGGACTTTCCTACCCTTTTTCTGCGTTGCAAAAAAAGCATCAACAGGCCGGATTTCTTATGACTGCAAAGATACATTTTCTTCCAAATAACAATACCTCACATTGGAATTTTTAGAAAAACTCATTCAATCATTGTTTTCATATCTGTTATTTTTTATCTTCGTTTTCTGAAAAATAAACAATTGGTTTCCAAAGAAAAAGAATTTTCCCAACTCATTAAAGAACATCAAGGGTTGATTATCAAGGTTTCCCGTCTCTACACCAACACGCTGGAGGACGAAGAAGATCTTTTTCAGGAAATCGTGTTACAATTGTGGCGCAGCTACGACACATTCAAAGGAGGAAGTAAAATATCGACTTGGATGTACAGAGTAGCACTCAATACCGCTATTACCTTGTTCCGAAAAAAAACCAGATCTCCTCAAACTGATGAACTGAAGGATTTTCATCATAAAGATTTTATAGAAGATGATGACGAGAAACAGCAAAAAGTTTCCCTGCTGTATAAAGTCATTAAAATGCTGCCAAGAGTAGAACGGGCTATTGTGATGATGTATCTGGACGATCTTCCGTATCGTGATATTGCTGAAAACCTGGGAATCAGCGAAGTAAATGCACGGGTGAAGATGAACCGGCTAAAAAAAACACTAAAAGAACTGATGGAAAAACATGCCTGAATTTGATTTAGATACCATTAAAAAAACATGGCAGGAACAGGAAGTTCTGCCAAAATACCGTGACAGCGAAATTTCGGAAATGCTGAACAAAAAATCACGCAATTACGTGAAATATATCTTTTGGATCAGTGCTGCGGAGTTTCTGTTGTTTCTGGGAATCAGCATCTCTTACATACTGAAAAATGAAGATACCAACAGCTTTCTAAACATCATGACAAGGCTGGGAATCCGAAAGACTGAAGAATTGGAAAGCGATTTCTCTCAGTTGTATTTTGTATTGAAAATACTGAGTCTCGTGGTAACCCTGTTTTTTGTGATCAGGTTTTACCTGAGCTACAGAAAGATACACGTAGAAGCAAGTATGAAAAAGTTCATTCTTCAGATTATCAGTTTCCGGAAAACGGTGAATCTCTTTATTTTCACTAATATTTTTCTGCTGGTTGTTTTCACAGCTGCATTAACTTTTTTCATTCTGAAAACCATGTCTGACCAGAAGGTACAAATGGATCATCCGACTTTTATCGGTTTTATCACCGGCCTGATTATCACCACATTGCTTACAGGAGTTCTCATCTGGATTTATTACAGAGTGGTGTATGGCATTATCAACAAAAGACTGGGCAGAAATTTGAAACAGCTGAAGGATATTGAACAGAACAGCGAAACCAATGGAGAACTTTATCTTTGATAATTCCATCTTTTTCTCTCTTTAAAGACAAAGATAATGTTACGATTTCTCAGGGACGAAAGACTATTATTTAGCTATTTATTATACTAAAACATTCAAAATCGTACAAATGTAGCATGTTTCATGAGGTATTTTTCTTTATACTTTGCTGGTAATTCAGGAGACAGAACTTTATAGTGAATTAGAGAAAATCCTTCGCTGTAATAACGAAGGATTTTTAATTTAGGATTTACAATTCTTTCCTGAGCCGCGCCACAGGAATATTCAGTTGTTCCCGGTATTTGGCAATCGTTCTGCGGGCAATATTATAGCCTTTTTCTTTCAGAATTCCGACCAAAGCATCATCAGTATACGGTTTCCGTTTGTTCTCTTTCTCAATAGCTTCCTGAAGATGCATTTTTATTTCTTTGGTGGAAACTTCTTCTCCGTCATCGTTGGTTAAGCTGTCAGAAAAAAGATTTTTTAAATAAACAATTCCGTTCGGAGTATCGGCATATTTACTTTTTACTACTCTTGAAATTGTTGAAATGTCGAATCCAGTAATATCAGCTACATCTTTCAGAATCATCGGTTTCAGTGATTTATCATCGCCCGTGATGAAGTAGTCTTTCTGAAGTTTCACAATGGCTGTAATGGTTTGCAACAGGGTATTTTGCCTTTGATTAATCGCATCTATATACCATTTTGCAGCATCTAATTTCTGTTTAATGAACAATGCCGCCTGCTTATGTTCAGCTGAATTTTTGTCGTGAGAATAGGTAGTAAGAATTTCTTTGTACTCATCCGAAACGCGAAGTGTAGGTGCGTTTTTACTGTTCAACAGAGGAATCACATCGGGTTTTTCTCCTTTTCCTTCCGTCACTTGAATAATAAAATCAGGAATAATTTCTTGATTGATGGTGATGGTTTGAGTATCGAAATTACCGCCTACTCTGGGCGAAAGTTTTGAAATTTCTTCCAAAGCATCTTTCAGATCCTCCTCATCCACATCATATTTCTGCATGATTTTGTTGTAATGCTTGTTGGTAAGCGCATCAAACTGATTCCTAAGAATTTGTGCAGCCAAGGTAACTGCTTTGTCCGCACTTACTTTTTTCTCGATCTGGAGCAACAGACATTCCTGAAGATTTCGGGCACCAACACCGGGAGGATCGAGTTTCTGAATATAATATTCAAGGATTTCCTCTAATTTTTCAGTAGTTGTATAAAGTCCTACGGAAAAAGCAAGATCGTCTACAATGGATTTTAATTCTCTTCTGAGATAACCGTCTGTATCCAAATTTCCGATGAGATACTCTGCAATTTTCTGATCTTCTTCTTCAATATTGATGAGTCGGATCTGTTCCAGAAGATAATCGTACAATGATTGTCCTTCAGTGAGCAGGCTTTCGTTATCAAATTCCTCATCATCAGCGGAATAATTGTTGGAAGCCGTTTTATAACTCGGTTCATCATCAAAAATATATTCTTCTACATTAAAATCTGTATCGATATTTTCGGTTCCTTCATCTTCAAAATCACTCGCGGGTTCTTCGTAATCATCTTCTTTTTCTTCTGTAGCACGTTCCAATGCGGGATTTTCCTCCAACTCACGTTCCAGTTCCTCTTCAAATTCCAGTGTATGCAACTGAATCAGCTTCATCAGCTGTATTTGCTGAGGAGCCAGTTTTTGTCCGAGTTTCAGTTGCAAGTTTTGTTTCAGCATAGTCTTTCAAATGGTTACGGCGCAAAATTAGCCGTTAATTATATCCCTAAATTACAAATTATCTTTTTAATATTACAAGATTCTTAAAATTCAGCACTATTAGGTGTTCTTGGGAAGGGGATTACGTCGCGGATATTGGTCATTCCTGTTACAAAAAGCACCAGTCTTTCCAATCCCAAACCGAATCCCGCATGCGGAACAGAACCGAATTTCCGGGTGTCAAGATACCACCAGAGCTCGTCTTCATCTACATTCATTTCCTTCATTTTATCTTGAAGAACACTCAGGCGTTCCTCCCGCTGCGAACCTCCGATAATTTCCCCAATTCCCGGGAAAAGAACATCCATTGCGGCAACGGTTCTTTGATCTTCATTCAGACGCATATAGAAAGCCTTGATTTCTTTAGGATAATCGAAAAGTACTACAGGTGCGTCGAAATGTTTTTCCACCAGATATCTTTCGTGTTCGCTTTGCAGATCTGCACCCCAGGCTTCCACCGGAAACTTAAATTTCCCTTTTTTATTCTCTTTAGAATTCATCAGAATTTCAATGGCTTCGGTATAAGAAACTCTTTTGAAACGCTTACGAATCACATTTTCAAGTTTTTCTATCAGGCCTTCTTTTGCTCTGTCCTTTTCTGGTTTTGATTTCTGTTCTTCCGAAAATCTCTTGTCTAAAAATTCAAGATCATCTTTGCAGTTTTTCAAAACATAAGCGATAACATATTTCAGGAAATCTTCTGCCAGGTCAATGTTATTTTCCAGATTATTGAAAGCCACTTCCGGCTCTACCATCCAGAACTCGGCGAGATGTCGGGTTGTATTGGAGTTCTCGGCCCGGAAAGTAGGCCCGAAAGTATAAACCCTGCCCAATCCCATGGCTGCAGTTTCTGCTTCCAGCTGCCCGGAAACAGTGAGGTTGGTTTTTTTACCGAAAAAATCTTCAGAATAATCCACTTCTCCGTTTTCGTCTCTCGGAATTTGGTTCAAATCAAAAGCGGTAACGCCAAACATTTCGCCAGCACCTTCTGCATCTGCACCGGTGATAATAGGCGTATTGATATAAAAAAAATGATTTTTATGGAAAAACTCATGAATAGCAAAACTCACTGCGCTTCTCACCCGAAAAACGGAACCGAAAAGGTTGGTACGGAAACGAAGATGGGCCTGTTCGCGAAGCACTTCTAATGAATGTTTCTTGGGCTGCAGCACGGTCTTTTCCATGTCCTCGGTAAAATGATCGCCGAGAATCTGAATTTTTTTTGCCAGTATTTCAATGCTTTGTCCAGCACCCTGACTTTCCACAACTTCTCCGGTAATCTTGAGAGACGAAGCTGTTTTGATGTTTTTTATTACCGATTCATCCAGTTGATCAAAATCTACTACGATCTGCAGATTGTGAATAGTGGAACCATCATTCAAAGCTATAAATCTGTTAGAACGGAATGTGCGCACCCAACCCTGAATGGTAATATCGTGGTGTAGAATCTTTTTGTAATCACCTAAAAGTTCCTTAATAATCATCTTTTTCATGTCTTTCAATCAAAACGCAAAAGTACGAAATTCCATGTGAATTTTGATTGAAAACACTGACTATTTGCTTCGGAGCACCATGCACGCAAAGACTATTCGTCCTTTATCGCAGGCTGGGTAAATACGTCCATTAAACCTTCCGGAAGCTGCATTTTGATTTCTTTCTGTTCCCTGTTTACATCCAGAATCCAATCTTTGATGACAGGAACGATGATTTGTTTTCCATTGAGAAGGGCCACAAAATAATGTTGTGCTGTCTGATCATTCACGGATTGTATTTCTCCAAAATCGACATTATTCTCGTCCAGCAGACGAAATCCGATGATTTCATGATAGTAAAAACTTTTCCCAGTGAGCACAGGAAGCGTAGAAAGCGGGAGAAAAACATTCCGCCCTACGGCCTGATCTACCATCGCTTCCGTAGAATTTTTAAAGAAAATCAGCTTAGTATCCTCCTTCGACCATTGTTGTTTTTCAATAAAAAAAGGCACCAGCAATCCATTGATTTCGACGAGAATATTGTCAAGTTTATTGTACAATTCAGGCTGATCCGTATCCAATTTCAATACAACATTTCCCGCGAGGCCATGCCTGCGAGTAATTTTCCCCAATAAATAGCAATCTTCTTTTTTCACAATTCTTTTTTACGAAAATACTCATTTTGAAAATAATATAAAAAAAATAGAGACACCAAAAGTATCTCTATTCTTATTTCATTATGAGTCCAGCTTATGCTTGCTCTTCAGTTCCTTCTTCTGGCACAGGAGCTTCTGTATTTTCTTCTGCTGCTGCTTCTTCTGCAGGAGCGTTAGCGGCTTCTTCAGCAGCTTTTTCTTCTGCAAGTAGTGCTTCTTTAGCAGCAATACGGTCAGCATTTACTTTCGCTTCTGCTTCCAAAGCTGCTTTTTTAGCATCTTCTTTAGATTTTACCAAACCATCCTTCTTGCCTAATACTGCATTTTCTTTAGATTCTTTCCAAGCGTTGAATCTTTTTTCTGCTTCAGCTTCATCGAAAGCACCTTTCGCTACTCCACCCTGAAGGTGTTTTTTCAAAAGAACTCCTTTGTAAGAAAGGATTGCGCGGGCAGTATCGGTAGGTTGTGCACCATTGTTCAGCCAATTTACAGCTGCATCTACATCCAGTTCGATAATCGCAGGATTGGTGATTGGGTTGTATGTTCCAATTTTTTCGATGAATCTACCATCTCTTCTCGTTCTGGAATCGGCAACCACAATGTGGAAAAAAGGTTTTCCTTTTTTACCGTGTCTTTGTAATCTGATTTTTACTGACATATTGTTTGAAATTATGAGGAACTCGTCCCCGGTTAATATTTTAAGTCTGCAAATGTAAGGATTTTTTGGAAGCCAACAATACTGTTGTTATTATTTTACAGTTGACCCATATAAAATAGGCCGAGACATTGTTGATTTTCCTGAATTTGAACTGCTTTCTCCAGATAATTTACCAGTTTCGGGGAACTCCAGTAGCAACCGATTTGATGAGCAGTACAGGTGAGATACATATTCTGAACCGCCATCGCTGTGGCTGCAATTTCTTCCCATTCCGGAACCAGTTCGCTGAATTCTACTACAATCGTGATAATGGCTCCAGCTTTCTCAGCCTTAAAAAGAATGTCATCATATTTCTTTTGCAGAAACTGCAATTCGGGTGTTATTTTTTTATAAATCTGCTGCAATTCTTTTCCAAGTTCGAGTTTCTCATTATTTTCAAAAATTTTAAACCGCCAGGGTTTTGTCCTTTTATGATTAGGGGCCAGCACTGCTGAATTTAAAATTTCATCCAGAATTTCTTTTGGAATAGGTGTTTCGGAATATTCTTTTGGAAAAATACTTCTTCGGGAAGTAATAATTTGTTTTAAAATTTCTGAATTCTTCATAACGGATTTGAGATTGATTCGCCTTTTCAGCAAAGGAACGAAATATTAAAAATACCGAATCTTACCTGATCAAAGAATTTTATCTATTTTCTGATGAATATTATTCAGAATAAACTCCTCGCCTGTTTTCCTCCCTTTCATTATCTGTGCCATCGGACTTTCTTCGGAAATGGCGTAAAACCTGACATCGTCGTAGAAAAATTCTCCCAGAGAAACCGAAATATAAAACCGCGCCTTATTCGTGATCACCAAAGAACCCAACTGAACATAACCCGTTTCAGATGTTGAAACTTTTTTCATTTTTTGTTGCATCGCTTTCAGGGTGGCCATTCTTCTATCCAAATGATAAATTTCCTCCTGCATTTCCTCGCGAAAACTATCGTATTTAGCCGTTTTTTTAAGGTCTTTGCTGGCATCCAATGTGAAATTGAGATAAAACTCCAGTGTTTTTATTTTTCCTGAGATCAGATCATTGATGTGATTCTTAAGCTTAATTTTGTCATAGTTACCCGTCAGCATATTTTTAATTCATTATCATGTTCCTGAACTTCATCAAAAAGCAAACCTTTTTAGAACCTGTTTAAATTATACAATTTTCAATTTTATAGCTATTTTTGGATGGATTTTGCTCTTTTAGGTTGAAAGTTTAGCGGGCTAAACTAAAAAATAAAAGGGTGAAATACGCCGAAAAGAGCATAAAAGTGTAATTGAGAATGATTAAAATACCTATACTAAAAATATTCGTTAAAAATTAAACAGGCTCTAAATTCTTTCCACTTGTGACAATATGGATATTTATTTTGAAAAGGAACAGCATTTGAAATAAATTCGGATTAATATTAAAATGACGATTATGCCTAATATTCTTACTCAGAGGTTTTCTACACCTTATAATTCCGTGCCTTTTCCACAGATTCGCGAAGAACATTATTTGCCAGCTTTTGAAGAACTCATCGCTCAGGCAGAGCAGGAAATAAATGAAATCACAGAAAATCCTGAATCTCCCACTTTTGAAAATACCATAGAAGCACTGGCCTATTCCGGAGAAAAACTGGAGGTAGTTTCCAGCACTTTTTTCAATATTAATTCCGCAGAAACCAATGATGAAATCCAAAATATCGCACAGAAAGTTTCGCCGATGCTCACTGAATTTTCATCAAAAATTTCTCAGAACGAAGCGCTTTTTGAACGCATCAAAACCGTTTTTGACCAAAAAAATCAATACGCCCTAAACCCGGAGCAGCAAATGCTTCTGAATGAAACTTATAAAGGTTTTGTACGCAGCGGCGCATTATTAAATGATACCGACAAGAAAAAACTGGAGAAACTGAACATGGAACTTGCTGTAAAATCGCTACAGTTCGGGCAAAATGTTTTGGCTGCAACCAATGATTATTTCCTTCACATTACTGACAAACAAAAACTGAAAGGAATTCCCGACGCTGTTTTGGAACAATACGCTCAGGAAGCCACGGAAAGAAATCTGGATGGATACGTGATTACGCTTCAATACCCGAGTTATTTACCCGCTGTCACCTATGCTGAAAACCGTGAACTGAGAAAAGAACTCACCATTGCTAATGGAAAAAAATCTTTTGATGGGAAATCATGGGACAATCAGGAACTCATCAAAGAAATCGTGTCATTACGGCAGGAAAAATCACAACTGTTGGGTTACGAAAATTATGCAGCATTTGTTCTGGAAGAAAGAATGGCAAAATCGCCGCTCGCTGTACAAAAATTCCTGAATGAATTGTTGGAAAAAGCCACTCCTTTTGCTCAAAGAGAAATTGAGGAGCTGAAAACATTGGCCAAAGAAGATCATATTGAAGAAATGCAAATCTGGGATCATGCGTATTATGCAGAAAAATTAAGGAAACAAAAATTCGATTTGAATGATGAAGAGCTGAAACCGTATTTCCGGCTGGATAAAGTAGAAGAAGCGGTTTTCGGATTGGCGGAAAAACTTTTCGGGCTCACTTTTCTGGAGAGAAATGACATTCCGAAATACCATCCTGAGGTCAAAACCTATGAAGTGTTAGAAAATGGCCGCCATAAAGCACTTTTATATACCGATTATCACCCGAGAAAAGGAAAACGCGCAGGAGCATGGATGACGAGTTATACCCAACAATACAAGAAAAATAACGAGGATCATCGTCCTCACATTTCCATTGTTTGCAACTTTACTCCGGCCACGAAAGAAACGCCAAGCTTGCTCACTTTTCAGGAAGTGACCACGCTTTTTCATGAATTCGGCCACGCGTTGCACGGTATTTTAGCAAACACTCAATATCCGACGCTTTCAGGAACTTCTGTAAAATGGGATTTCGTGGAATTGCCTTCCCAGTTTCTGGAAAATTATTGTTATGAACCCGAATTCCTGAAAACCTTTGCAAAACATTATGAAACGGGCGAAGTTCTTCCAGATGAAAAAATCCGGAAATTAGCAGAAAGCAAAAACTTTATGGAAGGTTATCAAACGTTGCGGCAAATCGGATTCGGACTTTTGGATATGGCCTATCATACAAATCCAAGCAATATGAGCAATATTAAAGAATTTGAAACCGAGAAAACCAAAGCAACCAATCTCTATCCTATTCATCCGGAAACGGCTGCCAGCACGAGTTTTTCACATATTTTTCAAGGAGGTTATTCCGCGGGATATTATTCTTACAAATGGGCTGAAGTTTTGGATGCAGATGCTTTTCAGTATTTTAAGGAAAACGGAATTTTCAATGAAAATCTGGCTGCGAAGTTTAAAAACCTTCTTTCTTCCGGCGGAACACAGGATCCTATGGAATTATATAAAAATTTCCGCGGAAGCGAACCGAAAACTGAAAACCTTTTGAAAAGAGCTTTTGGATAGGAACTTTTTGGAATAAATCAAAAAAAAAGAGGCTATCTATAAGACAGCCTCTTTATTTTTTCACAGAAAGATTATTTTCTTAATCCTAATTCCGCAATGATTGCTCTGTAACGGGTGATATCTTTCTTTTTAAGATAATCCAGAAGGCTTTTTCTTTTTCCTACCAGTTTCACCAGCGATCTTTCGGTAGCATAATCTTTATGATTTGCTTTCAAATGACCTGTAAGATGATTGATTCTGAAAGTGAATAATGCAATCTGACCTTCAGCAGAACCTGTGTTTTCTGCTTTTCCTCCGTGTTTTGCGAAAATTTCCGCTTTTTTCTCTGATGTTAAGTACATGCCAATATTATTTAATGATTATTATGTAACGAGGTGCAAAAGTACAATAATAATATGAACTCGCAAAAGCATTTTTATTCCTATAAAACAGGGTCATTTAAAAAATGTTAAATATTTCTTAAATTTTATATAATAAATCTCCGAATTGGCTGTAAATTTGCACATTATCATAACCATGAAAAAAAACGTTAGTATTTTCCTGAGCATGCTGATACTCATAACAGCGTGCAAAAATCTGGATGCCCAGGTTCCACAAAAGAATTCGGTGCGCGAAAAAATGGAGGAAAGGACTATTCTTTATTTTGCTCCGGAGATTTCACCTTACGTTGAAGAAATTAGAGATGCAACGTATGATTCTTTTTTTTCGGCAGTTACCGATAGATTCTCCAAATTAAGAAATCACACTCTTCTTACGGTGAACACGCCTATTTCCTACGAAAATACAGATGCCGAACTGATTCGTGATATGTGCAAGAACAATAATGCACAATTCGCTGTAGTCCCGAAAGTCAAGTTTTTTAAAGTCGGAATCGGGCAATTTGTATTTTCCAGCCAGGTGGTGGTCAGCATGAAATTGTTTGATGCCGAAGGAAATATGCTTTCCGAAAATGCTTATGATACTTTCCGCAGAAAGGCCAGAATTTTAGGATCTGCAGAAAATTCCATTAAAATAGGAACAAACGGAGTACTAAAAAACCTTGTAAAAGATCTGAAAAAACAGAAAACAATTCAGAATTGAATTTCAGTTTAGGAAAAACCTCAGCACACCCCTTCTCAAGTTTAGATATTTTCAGCTATTTTTGCAACACCTAAGGAAAAACAGTGGAAGCAAAAGAAATGGTATTCAATGCGGCTGATATTGCGGAACGGCTAAGTGAACTTCATGCCGATGAAAGACTGCTGGCTTTTCTGAAAGTTCCAAAAGAATATAAAGCAGATGTATTCACGCATTTGGATGCGAATTTTCAGGAAGAAACCATACGGAGTATCGGCAGTGAAGAAGTTTCTGAACTTCTGAACGCCATGACGCCAGATGACAGAACCATTCTTTTTGAAGATTTTCCGGATGAACTGATTAAATATTCCATCAACCTCCTCAATCCTCAGGAACGCCGAATTGCGCTGAAACTTTTGGGTTATCACGAAGACAGCATCGCGAGGATGATGACTCCTTATTACATTCAGATTCGTAAAGAATGGACTGTAAAACGCTGTTTTGAACAAATCAAAAAAGTAGGCCGCAAAGTGGAAACACTCAACTATTTGTATGTAGTGGACGAACGCAACCGGCTCACTGATGATCTTGATATCCGAAATCTCTTATTGGCCGATGAAGATCAGCTCGTTTCCGACCTTACCGACAGCCATTATGTTGCCATCACCACGACTACTTCAAAAGAAGATGCCGTTCAGTATTTTGAAAAATACGACCGAAACGCTCTTCCTATTGTTACGGAAGCCGGTGTATTGGTAGGAATCGTGACTATAGATGATATTCTGGATCAGATTGAATCTCAAAATACCGAGGACATCCAAAAATTCGGGGGTATGGAAGCGCTGGACGAACCCTATCTTCAGACTCATTGGTTTGAGATGATAAAGAAAAGAGGTTTTTGGCTTATTGTCCTTTTTTTTCTGCAACTTATCACGGCTTCTGTGATGGGACATTATGAAGTGGAAATTGAAAAAGCGGTAGTTCTGGCTCTTTTTATTCCTTTAATTATTTCGAGTGGCGGAAACTCCGGGTCTCAGGCTGCGACACTTATTATCCGTGCGATGGCGCTTCAGGAAGTAACGCTGAAAGACTGGTGGACAGTGATGAGGAAAGAAGTCATTACAGGTCTTTTTCTGGGAAGTTTATTAGGAATTTTCGGATTTTTGAGAATTATGGTCTGGCAGAAACTCGGCTGGTTCGACTATGGTGAATATTGGTTTTATATCGGTTTGAGCGCAGCGGTTTCCTTAGCGATGATCGTACTTTGGGGAACGCTTTCCGGTTCTATGGTTCCTTTTATTCTGAAAAAATTCAATCTGGATCCTGCAACTTCTTCTGCTCCTTTTGTTGCTACTTTGGTGGACGTTACCGGACTTATCATCTATTTTACCATTGCTGCAATGTTGCTCACCGGAAAACTTCTTTAATAAAGCTACATGAAGATTATTTCTTTAGTTCCTTCCATCACAGAAACTTTGTTTGATTTCGGCCTGAACCCCGATCAGATTGTAGGAAGAACAAAATTCTGCATTCATCCTGAAGAGAAAATAAAATCGGTGGAAATGATCGGCGGAACCAAAAATCTCAACATAGAGAAAATAAAAGCACTGAAACCCGACCTCATCATCGCTAATAAGGAAGAAAACACTAAGGAACAGGTGGAAATTCTGATGAAAGAATTTAAAGTCTGGATTACGGATATACAAAATCTGGAAGATAACAGAAACTTTATATCAGAATTGGGAAATATTCTTCAGCAGCAACCCGTTGCCGAAAAAATAAATTCTGAGACGGAAGAAATATTCAGTGAATTTGAGATCGGAAATCGGAGAAAATCAGCGTATCTTATTTGGAAAAATCCTTATATGACCGTGGGTTCAGATACTTTCATTCACGATATTATGAAGAAACTCGGATTTGAAAATATCTTTAGAAATCAATTGCGATATCCTGCTATTACTCACGATGATCTTCGGAATACAGAGTACATTTTACTTTCATCAGAACCTTTTCCTTTCAGGGAAAAACATGCTGAGGAACTCAAAAAAATACTTCCTGAAACTAAGATTATTCTGGTAGACGGCGAAGCTTTTTCCTGGTTCGGATCGCGGCCTTCAAAAAGCGGCGCTTATTACCGCTCGTTTCTTGATATTCTATAAAATTTCTGAAAGTTTAGCACACAGCCATTCCATCAGATCACGGTCTTCTTCGGTAAAAGGATTGATGCTGTGAGAATCGATATCAATCTGCCCGATATTTTCCCCATTTTTAAAAATCGGAACTACCAATTCAGCTTTGGTTTCTATGGAACAGGCAAGATAATTATCTTCCGCTCGCACATCCGGAACTAAAAGTGTTTGTCCTGAAACTGCAACCTGACCGCAAATCCCTCTTCCATACGGAATTACAGTATGATCTGTAGCAGCGCCAACATAAGGACCCAGAACCAACTCGTCTTTCTCTCCGTTTTTAAAATAAAATCCCACCCAATTGAAATACGGAATTTCCTGATTCAGAAGATGGCAAATCTTTTCCAGCTTCTCTTCAGTATTCATTTTCGGGCTTTCGATGAGCGTGGAAAGTCTTTTTTTAAGGTGTGACATTTTTTTAAATTTAGGTGAACTCGCGCAACGATACTTCTTCTTTATATCCGAACATTCCTTTGTCTTTTATCATTTCAGCAACACCTTCCGGAACCTGATTTTCCCAGCCTGTTTCTGCATGTACGATTTTTTTGAGGATTTCTCTGGAATAAATTTCAGAAAAGTTAGGATTATAGAATTGAATATCTTTTATTCGTTTGTTATGTTTGAAATACTTATAAAGTTCTTTCAGATTATCATTCACTTTCAGGTTGTTGGAATCCAACAATTCCCCGGTTTCAGGATCTTTATACGGGTAAAGATAAACGGTCATATCATTTCTGAAAAACTTACCGAAAGCCTCCAAAATTCCTCCCGATAAATTTTTATAATAATTCTCATCGAATACCATCAGCAGGTTATTCACGCCCATTGCAATACCTATTTTATGCCCTGTGAAAGTGGAGAAATAATCAATAAGACGATAATATTCTGAAAAATTTGAGATAATAACTGTGTAGCCCAGCTGCGCCAGAACATCTACCCTGTCCAAAAAATCCCGCTCATCAATATCGCCATCTCCTTTCAGATTAGAAATAGTAATTTCGAAAAGCACCTCCGTATTTTTCGGCGTACAACCGGTATCTTCCCGAAAAACTTTCAATCCGCTTTCGAACATATCAATATTCACCTTGGTAACCGGCCTGAAACTTCCCCTTACCGCAAAAATATTTTTTCTATACAGCATATCGGCAGGCAACATATTTTTTCCATCGGGATTAAAAATAACGGCATCCGTCATTCCGTTTTTCACCAACTGCAAGCTCATCAACCTGTTATCAACATACTCAAAAGCAGGACCTGTGAAATCTATCATATCAATTTCCAGATCATCCAGAGCAATATCATCGTAAAGAGATTCTATCAGCCTCCGCGGATTATCATTATAGAAAAAAACTCCGTAAATAAGGTTTACACCCAGATTTCCGAGGGTTTCCTGCTGTAGCGTTGTATTATTTTCTTTGAATTTAACATGAATTACCACTTCGCTGTACCCTTCATGTTCATCACGCTGAAAACGGACACCAGCCCAGCCGTGGCCTTTGTATGTTTTTTCAAAATTTATAGTAGTAACCGTATTGGCATAAGAAAAAAAACGTCTTCCAGGATGATCTTTTCTCGAAAGGCGTTCTTCAATAAGTGCTACTTCATACCGAAGCATCTTTCGGAGTCGGTTCTGCGTGACATAACGATTTTGGGTTTCCTTTCCATAAATTGCATCTGAAAATTCCTTATCATAGGCAGACATTGCTTTGGCAATTGTTTTAGATGCGCCGCCAGCGCGGAAAAAATGGCGAACCGTTTCCTGTCCGGCTCCTATTTCTGCAAAAGTTCCATAGATATTAGAATCGAGATTTATAGCTAAAGCTTTTTGCTTTGGAGTAAGTTTTTGCTTAATCAAAGACATTTTTGAAATTTTTGTAAATTTACGAAATTAACCCAACATTAAAAGGATGCAGCTGAAATTTTTAGGAACCGGAACTTCCCAGGGAATCCCTGTAATAGGCTGCAACTGCAAGGTGTGCCTTTCTCAGGATCCAAAAGACACCCGTTTTCGTGCGTCGGTTCTTATTACAACAGCACAGGACAGGAAAATCCTGATCGATTGCGGCCCGGATTTCCGGCAACAAATGCTGATGAATAAGGAACAGAATGTAGATGCAATTCTGCTTACCCACGAACATAACGATCACATTATCGGGCTGGACGATGTGCGGCCTATGATTTTCAAAAATAAAAAAGACATGCCCGTACATTGCAGCAAGCGCGTTGCAGATGAAATAAAACTGCGGTTTCCCTATGCTTTTGCCGAAGTAAAATATCCCGGCGCGCCTTCATTTGAACTGCATGAGATTAGTGAACGGTTTCAGATTTTAGATGCTGAAATAGGATCGGTGGAAGTGATGCATGATCAACTGCGTATTCATGGATTTAAATTTAAAAATCTTGTGTATATAACGGACGCCAGCTTTATTTCTGAAAAAGAAAAACAGAAATTGATGAATCTGGATCACTTGATCCTGAACTGCATCCGGAAGGAAAACCCGCACCCGGCACATTTCATTTTGCCTGATATTTTGCGGCTGGACGAAGAATTGAAACCCAAGAATCTTTATCTGACGCACATCAGCCATCATTTCGGGAAGTCCACTGAAGAACAAAAGCAACTTCCTGATCACATTCACATTGCTTTCGACGGACAGGAAATTAATTTTTAAACAATGAAAAATTCGGATAAAAATTAAAATTTTCTATAAAATTATTATATATTTGCACACCATTTTCAAGCCCAGATGGCGGAATTGGTAGACGCGTTGGTCTCAAACACCAATGCCGCGAGGCGTGCCGGTTCGATTCCGGCTCTGGGTACTACACCGAAAAGTAATTTTACTTTTCGGTTTTTATTTTCTAAAACCAATAATTTAATCATTTTATTTTTAAAATATACTATTTGTTACTGATAGTTGTCATGCATTCCTCACACTCCTCTACAATACACTGTTAAATTGATAATTAATCGCACATTTATTTTTGAAATTCGCATACAATACGATTAATTATATAAATAATTCAATGTTATTCTGCTTTATTAATACCAACCTATAACAAAATACCGAAATTCAAGATATATATCATAAAAAAAGGCCTCATCTAATTATTATATATCAATGTATCAGCATACCTTTGAATAAGAAAATTAGAAACAATTAAAACCTTTATTATGAAACCGAAAGTAAATTTAAAAAGACTGTTGTTGGTATTCGTTTTCTTCGCAGGATTATTTTCCGCCCAAAATATTACAGGAAAATCTGTTAAGATCACGGTATCCGGAACCTCTCCTATGCATGACTGGAGCATGACTTCTTCTTCGGGCGATTTCAGTGCTTCTGTGAACGGCAACATTATTAATAATGTTAAATTCAGTACTCCGGCAGCACAACTGAAGAGCACGAAAGGAAAAATGATGGATAATAAGGCCTATAAAGCTTTGAAATCTGACAAGAATCCCAATATCACTTTCACTGCTTCTTCAATGAACTTCGGTAAAAGTACTTTGGTTGGAAAACTGACCATCGCCGGAGCAACCAAAGATGTAAATTTCCCGGTAACTGTGGCTAAAAATGGTAATTCGTACACCATTTCAGGAACCGCAAGCATTTTACTTTCAGGATACAACATGGACAGACCCGGATTTATGGGAGTGAAAACAGGAGACGGAGTTACAATCGCTGTAACCATCAACGCTAATTAATGTTTAATAAATAAATTTAAAAATATGAAAACCTCAATGATTAAAATCTCCGCAGCAGCTTTTATTTTTGCCGCAGGATTAATGAACGCGCAGGAAGACACTCCCTCGATGAGAGCGTATCTTGCACCGGAAAAATACAGCAAAAACGTATTTGAAGATCCCAAAATTGAAGCTCCCGATTATAATGGAGTCAAAGTAACGATAGGTGGAGACTTTGCTCTTCAGTTTCAGGCATTAAGACACAGTACAGAAGCTGCTTCTCTGGGAATCCTGAACACAACCGGAGGTACAACAGGACTTCCTGCAGCACCTAATACACTGCGGATTATGGGATCAGACCTTAACCTTCCTACAGCGAATCTGGACGTGAATGCTTATCTTTCTAAAGGGGTAAAACTTCACCTTAGAACGTATCTTTCTGCAAGACACCATAACGAAGCCTGGGTGAAAGGCGGTTATCTGCAAATAGACAATCTGGATTTCATTCAGGAAGGATTTGCATCTGAAATCATGAAACATGCCCGTGTAAAAGTAGGTATGGACGAGCTGAACTACGGTGATGCCCATTTCAGAAGAACTGACAACGGAAAAGCACTTACCAATCCTTTCGTAGGGAATTATATTATGGACAGTTTTACAACTGAAGCATTCGGTGAAGTATATGGTTTTTATAGCAACTTCGTAGGTATGATTGGGGTTTCCAATGGCAAACTGAACCAAACTGCTGTGAAAGGTGTTAGTGATAACGCTCCTTCCATTTATGCAAAAGTGGCGTATGACAAGCAAATTCAAAGTGACCTGAGAGTAAGACTTTCCGGATCTGTAATAAAAACTGACGGACTTTCTACAGGACAATATCTTTATAGTGGCGACAGAGCAGGATCCAGATACTATTATGTTTTATTAACTGAAAATGATCTGATGGGAACCAATAACTATGCGACCGGAAGATTCAACCCTAATTTCAGAAAAATGCTGGCATTCCAGATAAATCCTTTTATTAAATATCAGGGATTGGAATTCTTCGGACTTTTTGAACACGTATCTGGTAACAGACTCGTTAACGCGACTACCGAAAGAGATACTGACGGATCTTACACCCAACTGGGAGCAGAATTGCTGTACAGAATAGGAAATAAAGAGCAGTTTTACTTAGGTGGAAGATACAACAGCGTTACCGGTAAAGACTGGAAAGACGCTCCGGAAAGAAAAATAAACCGTTTCAATATCGGCGGCGGTTGGTATATGACTCCAAATGTCCTGGCAAAAATAGAATATGTAAATCAGGAATATAACAATAGTGATGTCTGGGGACCAACCAACGCACTGAAAGGAGGAAAGTTTAACGGTGTAATGCTGGAAGCAACTATCGGTTTCTAATAAGTAGTTTTTTCATGATGAAGGGGGCATATTTCTTGTGCTCCCTTTTTTTTAAAATTATGGTGATGAAAATTTTATTATTCCAATTGTCACTCCTGATTTCAGGGTTACTTTTTTCTCAGGGGAACAGTGTGGTAGTGAATGGAAAAACGAATGTTAACACGTTCAAATGTACCCACGACAAATTCAATCAGGCCAGCAATAATTATTCTTTTAAAAAAGATCAATTGCCATATTTACAGTTGGAAGTCAACAGTTTCGACTGCAAAAACCGAATCATGACACAGGATCTGAGAAAAACCTTAAAAGCAGACCATTTCCCGACAATGTATGTTCGGTTTCTAAGTTTTCAGAAAGTAAGCGAAAAGCAATATACCGCGACCATAGAAGTGAAACTTACCGACAAAATCCGGAATTATACCACCAGTTTTTATCCCGTCAATAATACTTTAGTTGGAAGAGAATATGTTCGTTTCAGTGATTTCGGCCTGAAAGCTCCAACCAAAATGGGAGGAATGATCGTTGTGGAAGATCAGCTCAATCTCATTCTCACCCTCAACCATTTATAAATCATTTTCAAGGATAGTGCCTGAAGATTCCAAAATCTGAAGGAGTCCACAAAGCCGCTTTTTGTCCCGAAACTTTCAGCGCATTATTGGTCCACGTATTACAGGTATATAAAAAGCTGTAAGATCCATTCGCTTCATAAAACGCATCATTATCGTCATATTGCGCATCGGTAGGAATAAAAATATAATTTCCGGCCGCATCTTTTTCCATAGTTTCATCTACGAAACGAATCAATTTCAGGTACTGTCTTTCCGTCATTACAAAAGATTTCACCGAATCATTTACTTCTATTTTATCGTAATACGTTGCATGCACCGCTGCCTCACCAAGCCAGAAAGCCGCTTTGAACGCAGTTGAAAATTTTAAATCAGCCCACGTTGGCGTGTTCAGATAAAAACCTTTGTCTCCCCATCCGATAGAAAGGTAGTGATAATCTTCTCTTTTAGACAACGTATTTTCAAAGGGAAATTTTTCACTCCAGTCGATATAGGTAGATTTCACCGGAACCACAACATCCGTGTGCATTCCATTGGTTTTTATAAATCCGCGAATTACTTTGGGTTCTGGCGTTGCCTCGGCCTGAACCGGAATAAAAGGAAGAAAATATCCCAAAAACAGATATAGTAATATCGCTGCTATAAAAACGGCAAGGCTTTTAATTATAAAAATGAATGTTTTTCTCAACTGCCCAGTTTATAAAGATTAATTTCTAAAATTACGGAATTATTAATTCTGACAAAACATTTGGAGATCCTGAAATACTTTGTATATTTAATAACCAAAACATCATATTAATGCGAAAAAAAACCACAAGGCAGAAAAAAATCAAAATCCGAATAAAGACAGCACCTAAAAGAGTTCAGAAAAAATACTGATGTATCTAAAAGCTAAACTATTCCAAAAAACCGATATTCCTCTTCAACCCTGAAAACTTAGTTCTTTTTACGGGAGATTTCCGGAAAATTTCTGAAAAT
>JADMKO010000082.1 GCA_015478785.1 Chryseobacterium sp.
GTAAGTTCTGAGAATGCACTGAAATAATTAATTCCCGAAGAAAAGAATTGAAACCGTCTTATTTGAGACGGTTTTTTTGATATATAACAGAATCGGTCTATTTCCCTTTCTGGTATTTATTGTTCCACTTTTTTTGCTGTCCTTCACGTATTTTCCGTTCCGTTGCATTATTTCCAGGATCATATAATACGGTTCCTGAAAGCTCTTCAGGCATAAATTCAGAGTCGACAAAATGACTTTCGTAAGCATGTGCATACTGATAGTCTTTTCCGTAATCCAGATCTTTCATTAATTTTGTAGGAGCATTCCGCAAATGCAGAGGAACAGGAAGATTGCCTGTCTTTCTCACCAAAGCCATCGCTTCGTTAATAGCAGAATACGTGGTATTGGATTTCGGGGATACGGCCAGATAAACGGCAGTTTCGCTCAGAATAATTCTTGCTTCCGGATTTCCGATAATTTGTACTGCCTGAAAGCAGGAATTGGCCATTACCAGCGCATTCGGATTGGCCAGTCCAATATCCTCAGATGCCAGAATCAACATTCTTCTGGCAATAAACTTGATATCTTCACCGCCCTCCAGCATTCTAGCCAACCAATACACTGCAGCATTGGGATCCGAACCGCGCATCGATTTAATGAAGGCAGAAATAATATCATAATGCTGTTCGCCGTTTTTATCATACCGCACCATATTTTCCTGCAATACAGAACGGATGTCTTCGGAAGAAATATCCGAGACTTCAGAATTTTTAAACCTGTTCAGCACCCATTCCACAGCATTAATCAGCTTTCGAGCGTCACCTCCGGAATACTGAATCAGTACCGTTTTATCTTCTATTTTAAAATCAGAATTCTCATTTTCATTAAACTGATGCAGTGCAAGATCAGCGAGAGTTTCGAGTTTTTCATATTCCAGCGGTTTCAGAACAAAAACCTGAGAGCGCGAAAGCAAAGCGGAAACTACCTCAAAACTTGGATTTTCCGTAGTTGCTCCTATAAGCACTACCCAGCCTTTTTCCACAGCGTGTAACAAACTGTCCTGCTGTGATTTACTGAAGCGATGAATCTCATCAATAAAAAGAACTGGTGGTTTTCCTGAGAAAAGATTCTGTTTTTTTGCTTCTTCAATAACTTCCCTCACCTCTTTCACTCCGCTGGATACGGCAGAAAGTTTGTGGAATTTTCTACCCGACTGCTCTGAAATCATTTCAGCTAATGTTGTTTTTCCGGTTCCGGGTGGCCCCCAAAAAATAAGAGAATTCAGGGTGTCATTTTCCAGCATTTTTCTTACAGGACTATTGTGACCCGTAAGATGTTCCTGGCCGAGAACCTGATCCAGAGTTTTAGGTCTCAACTGTTCGGCTAAAGGGATATGTTGTTTTTTCACAATAATTTTAATTTCCGATACGAGGCAACAAGCACCGTAGCTTTAATTAACAAATTTACGGCATATTTTCAAAATTTTGAGTTACTTTTGCATTGCTTTGAAGAGAAAAATCAATACTGTGTTGACTTTTCCATTGGTCGTTCTTATACGGTTTTACCAGTGGTTTATCTCTCCATTGCTGCCCAAAAACTGCCGTTATGAACCTACGTGTTCCCATTATATGGCGGAAGCTCTTCAAATACACGGTCCGCTGAAGGGACTCTGGCTAGGCATCAAACGCATTGCCCGCTGTCATCCATGGGGCGGCGAGGGCTATGATCCTGTTCCCCCAAAATGCAGACATTAATCTATGAACATTTTTATAAATATTGATTTTTAATATGAATACGATCTATACTTTTTCAGCCATCATCTGGGACCCATCCACTGGAATAAATCTGGGACCTTTTACGCTTCATTATTATAGCCTGATGTTTGTCCTCGCCTTTGGTTTAGGGTATATTCTCATGTCCAAAATGTTCAAAATTGATAATGTACATATCAAATATCTGGAACCTCTTTTTATATGGACTCTGGTGGGAACTATTTTGGGTGCCCGACTCGGACACGTTATTTTTTATGAGCCTGAGCTTTTCAAGAAGGATTTCTGGTCTGTTTTTTTGCCGATTCAAACGCAGCCGGAATTCAGATTTACAGGATTTTCCGGTTTAGCAAGTCACGGAGCTACCATTGCGCTGATTTTCACCACGCTCTACTATTCGTATAAAATTATCAAAAAAAATCCGTTTTGGGTATACGACCGGATTGGAATCGTAGTGGCTTTAGGCGGTGCTTTTGTCCGAATCGGTAATTTTTTCAACTCAGAAATTATCGGAAAACCAGCTCCGGAAAGTTCGCCGTTTGCTATTCTTTTCCCTCAGCAAAGCCCGGAATACGGGCCTATTGTCCCCCGCTACCCTACCCAACTTTTTGAAGCTGCAGGATATTTTCTGTTGTTTCTGGTCTTGTGGTATTTTTACAGAAAGACACAAAAGAAATATCAGCAAGGATGGCTTTTCGGATTGTTCTTTATCATTTTGTGGGCGGTGCGTTTCTTTGTAGAATTTTTAAAGGAACCTCAGGGCGACGAGTTCATCACTTTTGCGGGCCTTAATACCGGACAAGTTCTTTCGATACCTTTCATGCTGGCAGGTTTCGTGATAATGTGGTATTCTAAAAACAATAAAATTACGGAAAAAGAAAACGGAAAACCTGAATAAATCCGTTTTTATAACCATACTAAAGCCGTTCAAGAGAGCGGCTTTTTACATTTTATTATTTTGTGGTTCTCTATAGTGGGAATTCTTCAATTCATTAAAAACCCGGCCTAAAGATTCGGGAAGATCACCGGCAATCAAAGCCTCTTCAGAATTCATTTTTGCAGCATCATCACCGGCTTTCCCGTGGAGCCAAACTCCCAATATTGCGGCCTCTTCGGAAGAATATTTTTGCGCCAACAATGCAGTGATAATGCCTGTAAGAACATCTCCACTGCCCCCTGTTGCCATTCCGGGATTTCCTGTAATATTATAATAAACCGTTTTTTTGGGGGTAATAATTTGAGTATACCGGTCTTTCAGCACGATAAAAACCCCGAATTTTTCAGCATTTTCTTTTGCTATTTCCAGTCTTTTAAAAGAATTTGCACTCGTGCCGAAAAGCCTTTCAAATTCTTTAGGATGCGGAGTCAGGATGGAGTTTTTTGGAATAAGTTCAAGATGCGCTTTATCTAAAGCAATGATATTCAAAGCATCTGCATCCAGCACTAAAGGCGTATTTATTTTCTTCAGTAGTTCCAGAAAAGCATTTTGTGTTTCAGATTCTGTTCCTAAAGCCGGGCCTATTCCATAAGTTATACCCTCTTCATAATGTAATTTTTCTGAAAAAATATTTCCTGTAGATAACATCATCGCTTCAGGACAGGCAGTCTGCAAGATACTGAATCCACATTTCGGCGCCTGGACGGTGACCAATCCGGCTCCAGCACGAAGAGCTGCTCTGGTTGCTAAAATTGCAGCTCCTATTTTGCCATAACTTCCGGCAATAAGATGGACTTTTCCATAGGTTCCCTTGTGCGAAAATTGCTCGCGCGGACGATAGATTTTCTGAACTACTAAATCGGAAATAATATATTGCGAAGTGTCGGTTTTCTGGATAAACTCCGGGGATAAACCGATGTCCAGAATATGTATTTTCCCACAAAACTTCCCTGTTTCCGGGTGTAAGAAACTTTTTTTCCAAAACTGAAAACTCAATGTGTGACCGGCAATGAAAACAGATTCCGAATCTGAAAGCCAGTCTGCAGAAAGGCCTGTTGGAATATCAATGCTCACCTTATTTGCCTGAATGCTGTTCAGAAAAGCGATCAATTTTTGATAGTCAAGACTTAGACTTCCGTGAAAACCTGACCCGAAAATCGCATCTACAATTGTGGTATCCTGCTTAAATTTCATTTCAGAGACCTGCCGGAAATCATGGATATCCACACCTGATATTTCTTTTAATTTTTGCAGATTTATTCGTGCATCTTCGGAATATTCAGGGTTTTGAAAATCTGTAAAAACGTCTACATCAAAACCTTTCCTGTACAACATTCTTGCGATCGCAAAACCATCGCCTCCGTTATTTCCA
>JADMKO010000083.1:0-13766 GCA_015478785.1 Chryseobacterium sp.
GCCCGGAACCTGCGCATTCTTAGCATAGTTATGAAGCTGTTTTTCTACTTTCTCTTTATAATCTGCTCTGTCTACCGTTACGGTGAGTAATGCGCTGACTTCATCGTGGTTTTTTGCTGTAACCTTCATTATATTAATTGATTTTTTTATTAAAAATTCGGTTTGCAAAAATAGGAAATTTTTATTAAAATATTCTTCATTATCAGGAAAGTATTCTCAAATAAAAATCCCATTACTGCGCCCGATTGTCTTTGTGAAAACTATTTATTGAATGTCAATTTTGATGTCAGCATCAGCTTCGCCACCGGTTACTTTCCCTTGCTGATTGGTTGCAGAAGGAAAATGGTCATCCACAGCTACGGATTGATGGTAGAGTTTAATAAAAACTTTTGCTGATACCGGTGCGCTGATAATGCTCCATTCTGTTTTCAGACCCAGTTTTTTTCCGTCATTTCGTACTACATCACCGTCAGTTCTCTTCAGATTTGCGGTAATTCCGCCAAATTCGTAGGTGATGAAATGTTGGTCTTTTTCTTCAATAATTTCGTCCAGCATACTTTCGTACTCACCATCATGTTTATGAAAGAAATCTACGCTTACGGAGTAGGTTTTCCCGTTTTCCAGCGTCAGCGGACTGTTTGCATTTCCGCCGATATAACTGATGGTTTGCACATTTCCAGTATTTCCGCTTTCAGTGACGGTCAGCGTTACTTTTTCGATTTCCTCATGTTCGTGAATGTCTTCGGGAACATCATTTCCCCGGCAGGAAAATATAAGAAATACTAAAGAAAAAAGAACGGTTATATTCAGAATATTTTTCATTGTAAATGAATTTTAAGTTGGGTTTAATTGATTTTAAAATTGATAATGTAAAGTAAGAATCAGGCTTCTCCCTAATTCCGGTGCGAAATACCGAAGCCGGTTCAGGGCATCACGGTATTCGGTGTTTAAAAGATTATTGACGGTCACATTGATATTGAAGTTTTTCAAAATACCCATCCCGGCAGAAATGTGGAAAAGGCTGTAAGCAGAAGGTGTGCTGCTGGTATCCAAAATTCTGGAGACAATTGCTCCGTTTTCTATCACATCCAGTGTCTGGTTGCGGATTGGAAACCGGTTCTGTTTCAGCACGGTTTCATTTTCAAGTTTAAAGAAAAGACGGGAATCATTTTTGGATTTCCATTCTATTGTATTCCGGAAATTGGCGGGCATCATCAGAATCAACGGTTCCTCATTTTTCAGATCATCTCCTTGCAGAGCACTGAAACGGGAAGTCCACGTCAGCTGATCATTGATTCCCAGTTGCAGATCGGCATCCACTCCGAAAATTCGCGCTCTCGTTTGCTGATAATCCCAGATCATGAAAACACCCCTGTTGGAATTCTGAATTCCTGTGGGTAGCTGATTAATGAAATTATCCGAAAACAAAAGATAAGGCGAAACTTCAAGCTGAAGCCCGTTCAGAATGTTCAGTTTTGAGGCAGCAGAAAAATTGATGTGATACGATTCTTCCTGCTGCAAACTCAGGTCTCCTTTTTCGATAATGGCCGCGGAATGATGTAGTCCGTCCGCAAATAGTTCTGCTGCATTCGGCGTTCTGCTGGTTCTGGAGAGATTGAAAGTGCCGCTAAAAAATTCTGAAGGAGTAAAACGGATTCCAGCATTCGCAGCGATATTATGAAACTGCAGCTGCGGCCGAACCAAAATGCGGCTGCCGCTTTCAGACATCACAAATTGAGGGAAGCGGTCTGCGAAACGTTGATCCCATTCGCTGCGGTCATAGTATTTGTAGGCATCATATTGAGTGAAATCGTAGCGCAGGCCCGCCTCAGCTTTCAGTTGATCGCTGAACTGATACTGAAAGACAGAGAATATTCCGGCATCATAACGTAAATAATCAGGAATTAAACGTCTAGCCTGCGTAGAAGGATCGGGAAAATTATCCTGAAAGTTTCCTTCTATTCCGCTTTCGATCTGCCATTTTTCCCTTTCCAGAAGATGTCCGAATTTTAGGTTGTGCGTCATCAGTTTCAGATCCATGGAAGGGAGCGTGCTGTATTCGCCGCGGCGGATGTCATACTCTTTTCTGTGGTTCAGCTGGAAGGCATACTGTAATGAAAATTTCCCAGCATTGTAAAATCTTTTATACATTTCCATCTTCGCGATATGATGGCCTACTTCCTGTTTGGGATGCTGAATCTGATATTGAAAATCATCCAGATAAACCGAATTTTCATTGTTTAGTGCTCGATAAAAATCTTCGGAACCTCCCAGATGAGCGCCGCGGAAAATTCCAAACTCCTGATTGATGCGGCTGTAGCTCAGTTCTATTCCTTCCATGAAACTTCGTTTACCAAAAGAAAAATTCAGGGAATGTTCTTCTGCACCGGTGTTCTGAAGCGTATGATGAGGAATGTAGAGATCACCGAGTTTTTTATAGGTTCCGCCGGCGGTTACAAACCACCGGTTTTCCCAGGTTTTAGATAGCTGTACACTGCTTTTGGCACCTCTACCGTTAGAAATAAATGAAAGAGTAGCGTTTCCATTCAGGGTGTCTTTAGCGGGGAAAATCTGCGGTTCCAGCAATACCGTTCCGCCAGCAGCATCACCACCGTATTTCAGCATTCCGGCACCCTTCACAACATTGATTCTGTTGAAAGCTGTTGTTTCAATGCTGGGCGCATGTTCGGCACCCCATTCCTGTTCTGCCATCCGCACACCGTTATTGAAAATCAGGATCCTGCTTCCGTACAAACCGTGGATCACAGGTTTTACAATATTATTTCCGGTTTTCAGGGTGCTAACGCCTGAAATGGTACGAAGGAGGTTTCCCAGATTTTCTGAAGAATTCCGGGAAATATCTTCTTTGCGGAGGGTGGAAACAGAAAGCAGATTCTTCGATCGGGTTCCGAAGGAAATCTGAACTTCCTCTATTTCCGTGGCGTGATGCTCCAGTTTTATGGTGAGCCGCAACGGCCGGTCAACCGTGAGTTCTTCTGTGAAGACATCGCAGTCAGGATGCTTAGCGGTCAGGATCTGCAGCCCTTCCGGAATCGACTTAAAGACAAAATTTCCTTCAGCATCGCTGACGGTTTTATGGTTTCCGATGCGCACTTCAGCATTAGCTAAAGGGGAACTGTTGTGAAAATCTATTGTTTTACCTTCTACTCGGAAGGTGGACTGTGCATGAATTCCGGTTATTCCTAAAAGGGAAAACCAGAAGATGAGATAAAACTTCATGAGGGTATCGTTTAAATAATTCGGTTTGAAATTCACTGCCAATCTGCTGATAGCCAGAGAATTTCATGAAATAAAAAGGGAGTACAGAAGGGCGCGCTTCTGTAAGAATTAAATAAAAGATGAAGGAGGTCCCCGAAGTGGTGGAATATGTCTTTCGGGATTGGAAAAGTATTGCTCGAAAGCGTAATGTGCTTCTGTAAAAAAGAAGGGTTGCGCCACATGAAAACTGAATTCCTGCGGAACCGTGGTGATATTGTGGTGTAATAGATGGCAGGAATAACATGAAGCGGTCTCGGTATGAGTTCCGCCTTCTGAATACCCGTTAAAATTACTATGTACTGCGGACGAAACTTCCGTATTCCCGTGATGATGAAAACCTGCTGCGAAAAAAGCAGCAAACAGATACATCCCTAAGAAAAAGATGCTTAGAAGTTTACTGATTTTTTTACTGGCTTTCATGAACGTACAAAGATATAAATTTTATTCCTCAAGCTGAAGAGCAATCTCTTCCCACAACGCCATCGTTTCCTGAAGTTCTTTTTTCAGCTGCTCGTAGCGGGAGAGTTCTTCTGCATTGGGATTGGTTTTTCCGAAGATGCCTTCCAGTTGCAGAATTTCTCTTTCATAGTCTGCAATTTTCTCTTCTGTCTTTTTCAGTTTGTTCTGCAGCTGTTTCTGTTCTTTTGTGTAAAACGGTGCGGTGGTGGATTCAGGAGCAGCGTGAACTTCTTTCGGGATTTCTGTTTTTATTTCTTCGGTGGTGGTTTTAGAATCCAGTTTGGCTTTTTCCATAGAAATTTCGCGCAGACTTTCTTTTTCGCGGTATTCCAGATATTCATCAACGGATCCGAGGAATTCTTTCATGTTGCCGTTCCGGAATTCAAAAATCTTATCTGCCAGTCCCTGCAGGAATTCTCTGTCGTGGGAAATAACAATCAGTGTTCCTTCAAACTTCTGCAAAGCCATCTTGATGATTTCTTTGGACTGGATATCGAGGTGGTTGGTAGGTTCGTCCATGATGAGGGTGTTGAACGGGCGCAGCAAAAGTTTACACAACGCCAGACGGTTTCTTTCCCCTCCGGAAAGCACCTGCGTTTTTTTCTCCACATCTTCGCCGGAAAAAAGGAAACTTCCTAATAAATCCCGGACGCGCGGCCTTGTTTCCTCCGTCGCAGCATCTTCTGCCTCCTGAAGAACGGTTTTCCCGGGTGTAAGAACTTCTTCCTGATTCTGGGCAAAATATCCTATATTAACATTGTGTCCCAAAGTCCATGAACCGGTGTAATCCTGAATGTCTCCAGTCAGAATTTTCGCCAAAGTGGTTTTTCCCTGTCCGTTCTGGCCAAGGAGTGCGATGCGTTCGCCCCGTTCTACGAAGAAATTGACGCCGTCAAACACTTTTTTATTTCCGTAGGATTTCCCCAGATTTTCAGCTTCAAAAATAACTTTGCCGGGAACGACGGACTGCACAAAACGGATGTTGAATTTGGAGACATCTTCATTGTCCAGTTCTATTCTTTCTATTTTATCCAGTTTTTTGATCAGCGACTGTGCAAAAGAGGCTTTGGTAGCAGAGGCGCGGAAACGGTTGATGTTGTCCTCCATCTGTTTGATCTCTGTATCCTGATTCTTTTTGGCCTGTTCCAGTTTTTCTCTTCTTTCGGCGCGCAGTTCCAGATATTTTGTATAGTTGGCTTTGTAATCATCCACTTTCCGGTTGTTGACATCGAAAGTGCGGTTGCAAACGGCCGTCATAAACTGTTTGTCGTGACTCACCAATACGATGGCTCCGCTGTATTCTTTCAGGAAATTCTCCAGCCAGATGATGGATTCCATATCGAGGTGGTTCGTAGGTTCGTCGAGAAGAAGCAGGTCGTTGTTCTGAAGCAAGAGTTTGGCGAGCTCAATTCTCATTCTCCATCCTCCGGAAAAAGTATCGGTTATTTTATCGAAATCATCTGCTTTGAAACCCAGTCCCAACAGTACTTTCTCCATATCGCCTTCCAGATTGTAGGCATCGTGATGGTGGAGAAGATCGTTCAGATCAGTCATTCTGAGAATCACCTGATGGTAGGCTTCACTTTCATAATCCGTGCGGGTAGCCAGCTGATGGTTTACATCTTCCAGTTCCTCTTTCCAGCGGTTAATCTGTTCAAAAGCCTGTTGGGTTTCTTCCCAAACGGTGCGTCCTTTTACAAATTCGAGATCCTGCTTCAGAAATCCGATGCTGATATTGCCTTCAGGAACCACCTGCCCTTCAAAGAAATTGATTTCTCCCGAAAGGATTTTCAGCAGGGTAGACTTTCCTGCTCCGTTTTTTCCGACCAGACCGATTTTATCGGCTTTTTTTATAGTAAAGTTGACATTGCGAAAAAGATAATTTCCCGCATGATGCAGACCTAATCCCTGAACTGATAGCATAGTGTGATGATAAAGATGAATTTCAGGCTGCAAAAGTAGTGAAAATGCGGGACTTGTTTCCATGAAAAAACCGCTGCGAATCAGCGGTTTTATAAATAACAGTTTATTTTGAGGTTTAATGTTTTAATGTTGTATCGTTACAGGAATGTGCAACTGGCCTGTGAATCCTGTCTCCTGAATTAATGAGATTTTATGGCCTGTCTGCTCGCTGAATATTTTCTCAACTGCGGTATTCAGGGTTGGATTGGCTCCGATGGTGGACACACTTTTCAGTATTCCATTATCAGCGAAATTCAATGTGAGTAATGTGCTCGACTGATTTTTTCCTTTGATAATGCTGTAATCCAGTTTGTAGGAAATATAAAAATCGAGTGCGGATTTCAGATCCAGATCCTTGAAATTTCCGAGTTCAAATTCTTCTTCAGTAATTGTTTCTTCGGTACCGTTCGTTAATCCTGCGAATGAAATATTCATAAAACTCTGACCGTACAAAGAACCGGTAATGAGAACCAACAGGATGTAAATAATCTTTTTCATGTCATGGTTTTTTGGTGAAACAAAAACTGTAGTACAAAGGTTGCATTCTTCCGGTCGAAAAGCATTACAAAATTAAAATCATTCATTATATAATTGTTTATATTTCTGTAACGCATGGTTGTTCAGTTGTTTACAAGATGCTAAGAATTGTTCACGTAACCAGCAGACTGCAACCGCGGATATCGGAATGATCCATTCTTCCGAGGATCTGAAAGGTGTCGCCAGTTGATTTTCCAAGGTCCTGTGTTGCAATAAAAGAACAGGAATGCCGGTTGGCCAGATCAATAATATTGACAGCGCCGGTTCTTCCCTCAGGAAGAAAACGCAAGGGATCTTCAGGATCGCGAATCAGGATTTTCATCCACGCAGGACTTCGGTATTCGTTGTTTTCTAAAGAATAGGCCTGAGACAGCAGTTCCGTCATGGAATATTCAGAAAATATCCTTTCCGTACCGAATCCGTTTTTCAGAATAGAAAGGAGTTCGTCTTTTGTTATTTCCTCTTTTCGGCCTTTCATGCCTCCTGTTTCCATCACGATAAGTTGTGGGAAGCTGAAGCTGGAAACAGCTTCCAGAAAATCGAGTAGGGCGAAAGACACTCCGAATAGGATAACTTTTTTCTGTTGTTTTTTCAAGGTTTCCAGTACGGCAAGAAGTTCGGTATGATTGTAAAGGGAATAACCGTTTTCGGGCTTGCCTGAGGTTTTCATCAGAAAATCGACCATGTAAATGAGAGAGGAATGCTGGTTTTCCGAGTAACTGGGAAGCAGACCCAGAAAAATAAAATCTTCCGGAGCGCCGATGAACTGAGAAAAGCTCTTGTAAATACTCTCCTCGTAAAGTTTAAAATCAGCAATATAATGCTTTGAGCGGAGGGTTTGCGTAGTTCCTGAACTTTGAAAATAAGGTCCGGGTGCAAAAGAACGGTCCATAATGAAGTGATTTTTGAACATTTCTATCGGCAAAAACGGAATCTGCTCCATTGTATGAATTTCATCAGGACGAATCCTCAGATAATCTGTAAATTTTCTGTAAATATCCACCTGTTCATACTGGTAACGAAAGGTTTCCAGACAGTGCCGCCTGAAATCTTCTTCGGTTTTGATATGGAAAATGTCATTCATTTAGCTCAGGATATTTACTTTATTGGCAAATTTATAAAGAAGAAGATCCGTTCTCAAAGCTTTTCAGTTCAAACTGCTGTCCGTCGAAAACGCCATAGGTGAAGTACGAAATCCAGTCGCCGAGATTTACGTATTTTGCCTGGCCTTGGTTCAGATCCAGCACCATTGGCAGATGACGGTGGCCGTAGATGAAATAATCTATTTTTTGTGTTTTCAGTTTCTCTTTGGAATAGATGATGAGAAATTCTTTGTCTTCGCCCAGAAATTCCTTGTCTTCCTCTCCGGAAATCATCTTGTTTTTCTGTGAAAAATAAAAGGCAATTTTCATCGCAATATCGGGATGCAGCCATTTGAAAGCCCATTGTGCCAACGGATTGGTAAAGAGTTTTTTCATCCTTTTGTAGCCTTTGTCGCCCGGGCCCAGCCCATCGCCATGAGCCAGGAGAAACTTTGTTCCGGAAATCTCCGCATATTGTTTCTCAAAATAGACGGAAGCTCCTATTTCTTTTTCGAAATAGTCTTTCATCCAAAGATCATGGTTGCCGATAAAGAAATGGATTTCAATACCTGAATCTTTCAGTTCGGCCAGTTTTCCCAATACTCTTACGAAACCCTTGGGAATGACATATTTCCATTCGTGCCAGAAATCGAAAAGATCGCCCATGAGAAAAAGAACCTGAGCATCGGCTTTTATTTCGTTCAGCCAACGGATAAATTTATCTTCGCGCTGCTTGCTCTCTGCGGGATTGGGCGCTCCGAAATGCTGATCGGAAGCGAAATAGATCTTTTTATGAGGCGCTAAATTGATATTCATGAGACTAATTTTCCTCGGCGATCCATTCGCCATAGGAATTTTCGGTTTCGTGGAGTTTCAGATAGGCCAAAGAAATTCCTTCCGGCAGACGCGGTTTTATTCTGGAAGCAATAGCGTAGAGCATATTTTCACAGGTCGGCTGGAAATCACAGTAAATGACCTTGTGTCCTTTCTGTTCGAGATCCCGGCCCAGTTCTATGTGAGGCGACCCGCCGTGAACCAGAACAGCATGATCCCAGATTTCGGTAATTTCTTCTTTTACAATTTTTTTAATATCACCAAAGTCAATCACCATCCCGTTTTTCGGATGATCCAGATCGTTGATCGGAGTGCCTTTTACGGTTACAAAAAGTTTGTAGGAATGGCCGTGCATATTCTTGCATTTACCGTCATAATTGTAGAGAACATGGGCGGTTTCGAAGGTAAAAATTTTGGTGATGCGTATCATGGATGCAAAGGTACAGTTTTTTTGGATTGAGGATGGATGTGTCGCATTCCGCAGAAATAATTATCTTTATTCCCATGTTACTGGATCTGCTTTTTCCGAACCGCTGTCTGCACTGCAACCGAATCATACAGGGTGATCAGCTGGTCTGTGAATTATGCTTTGTTCAGATTCACTTTACGCACTGGAATTTCTTAGATGACAATGAACTGAAACAGAAGTGTACGCTTCTCTTTCCGGTACAACATGCCTTTGCACTGATGCATTTTGAGGAGGAAGGTCTTTCGCGGAAAATCATTCATGCGCTGAAATACAGCGGCAGAGAAAAAGCCGGTTTGGTGATCGCAGACTGGACGGCAGATCGTGTGGATTTCGGGACAAAAAAACCGGATCTTTTGGTGACCGTGCCGCTTCATCCCAAAAAGCTGAGGAAAAGAGGGTACAATCAACTGCACCGTTTCACGGAGAAACTATCCGAACAATGGCAGATTCCTTTTGATCATGAATTGATCCGGCGAAATTATAACAGAAAAGCGCAGGCCTTGCAGGATAAATCCCACCGGAAGCAGACGGACAACCTTTTCTCACTGACAAAACCCGTTCAGCACCGTCATATTCTGATTATTGACGACGTATTCACGACAGGCAACACCATGAGTGCTGTCGCCTGGGAAATCCTGAAGTCCGGTAAAACCTCTGTGAGTGTTCTGGTAATGGCTTTGGATTAACTGGAAAGTTTTTACATCTGCAACCCGATTTCTGCTAACGCTGCAGTTTTTCTCCGTAACTCAGATCTCCGGCATCACCCAATCCGGGACTGATGTACCCTTTGGAAGTAAGATGGTCATCCATGGCACCCACCCAAATGTGGGCTTCAGGGTAGGCTTTTTCCAGTGTTTCTACGCCTTCTCTGCTGGCAATTGCGGCTACAATGTGCAGTTGCGAAGGCTTTCCGTGATTCAGAAGATCTTTCAATGCTTCCATGAGACTTGCTCCGGTGGCGAGCATGGGATCGGCTACAATAAGCGGCCGTCCGTCGATATTGGGGCAGGTAAGATAATCCTGTTTGATGGAGAAATAATCGTTGGCATCGTGCTTTCTGTAAGCGGCAACAAAACCACAATCGGCTTCGTCGAAATAATTTAAAATTCCCTGAAAAAGGGGAACACCGGCTCTCAGAATGGTAGTAACAACGGGTTGCACGGCGATATCTTTGACTTGAACTGTATCCAGAGGAGTCTGAATTTCAAGTTCAGTCTGTTTCAAACCTTTGCTGATTTCATAAGCGGCAATTTCACCAATGCGTTCCAGATTCCGGCGGAACTTCATGCGGTCTCGTTGGGTGTTCACATTCCGAAGCGCATTGATCCACGAATTCACGAGGGAAAATTCGTTTGAAAGTATTGTTGTCATGAGATGATTATTAAACTGTAAAGGTATTTTATCGGGTTGATTTGTGCAAGTCAGTTTGGAGACCTGAAATTCCTGTCCTTCTTATTTTTCATAAATTTGCAGTCATTTAAAAGTATGGAGATCATGAAAACCTTTATTAATTTCATAGCTGTCAGTCAGAGGCATTTTATTAATGTTGCCCGAGCAGCAATTCTGATTGTGATGGTGTGGATTGGCGGACTGAAAATATACCAGTACGAAGCCGACGGTATTGTGCCGTTTGTAGCTAACAGTCCGCTGATGTCGTTTTTCTATTCCAAAGAGGCTCCCGAATATCAGGAATATAAAAATCCGGAAGGCAAAACGGTTCAGAAGAATATCGACTGGCACACGGAAAACCGAACCTATGTGTTCTCTTATGGGCTGGGTGCGGTGATTATCGTTATCGGGATACTCACTTTTCTCGGAATATGGTTTCCCCGGATAGGATTTTGGGGTGGGATGCTCACCTTTGGAATGTCTCTCGTGACCCTTTCTTTTCTGATCACCACGCCTGAAGTGTATGTTCCCAATTTGGGCGGTGATTTTCCAACTCCTCAACACGGATTTCCTTACCTGTCCGGTGCGGGGCGCCTGGTGCTGAAAGATGTTATTATGCTGGCTGTCGGATTGATTTGCGCTTCCGACTGTGCTCAGAAATTAAGGGATACCACCGTTTACCGTTCTAACAGATGGTAATGTCCATTATTTTTTCATTTTCCAGCCACGCTTCCAACAGGTCGTTTTCTTCTATTTTCGCGACTCCTTTCGGCGTACCCGTAAAGATGAGGTCGCCGGCGCGAAGAGTGAAAAATCGGGAAACAAAAGAGATGATTTCGTCGAAGGAAAACATCATGTCGCAGGTGTTTCCGCTTTGAACTACCGTTTTGTTTTTCTGAAGTGAAAAGCTGAGGTTCTCCAGATTAAATTCTGATTTTGAGAAAAAGGCACTTACCGCTGCCGATCCGTCAAAGCCTTTCGCCAGTTCCCAAGGCAGGCCTTTGGATTTCAGCTCCGACTGGAGATCGCGTGCCGTAAAATCGATACCCAAACCGATTTCATGATAATACTGGGAAGCATTTTCTTTAAGAATATATTTCCCGTTTCTGGAGATTTTCAGGACTACTTCCAGTTCATAATGGATGTCTTGTGAGAATTCGGGGATATAGAAATCGCGGCCTTTCAGCAGTGCAGTGTCGGGTTTCATAAAGATCACCGGTTTTTCCGGTATTTCATTTCCGAGTTCTTCGGCGTGTTCGCGGTAGTTTCTTCCGATGCAGATGATTTTCATGGTGTAAATTTAGTGAAAACTTACTATTGTCTGTGGTGAGATGGACACAATGCTAAGGCTTTGCGAAAGATATTATGAGTTTACAAAAAAGCGTGAGTGCTATATTAGCCCGATGAAATAGGCACCTGCCCATCGGTAATCCCAATTTTGCAAACGGGCAAACTGGATCCTGTATTTGTTTTGAAACCTGATCATCATCATTCTGTTTTAAGGCGTGGTATGGTATGTTGCATGCAAATGAAGACGTTGCGTGTAATTGAAGAAGTTGCGTGCAACGTCTCTATATGCCGTTTTGTCAATTTTCGTCTATTCTCTATGTTCCGATTCGGGTTACTTACTCAGATTCAACAGCGTTCCGCTGCCGCTTCCTAATGTGGTTGTCGGCATGACACCGTCCCATTTCAGCACGCGCTGGTATTCCACATAGGTAGGCGTAATTTCCTGTTGCTTCAGGCTGATCGCTTTTGCATCGGCTTGCGCACGAATAACAATAGAAGCAGAATCACCTTTCGCCAACTGGATTTTTCTCTGCGCATCGGCCTGAGCAACACGTGCCTGCGCTTCCGCTTTAATTGCGTCTGCATCGGCTGTCGCCTTGTCTTCAATGGACTGGCGGATGGCTTTTGGCGGCTGGATATTGGTTTTCAACTGAGAAACCATAAACCATTTCCCGATTCTTTTATTTACTTCCGACAGAATTTCCGCTTCGTAGGTTTCCCGGTTGTTGAAGAGGTAATCAATCGAATGCCGGTTTGCCACATCATTGATGGCACCAATGATGGCGTTGTTCAGCCATCCGTCCTGAATAGCTTCCAGTCCGCCTTTCTTGTAGGTAGACCTCAGGTTCGTAAACATATCTGACGCGGTGGATTCCTTCACAGAATAGTTGAATGAAGGTTTAATCGGGCAGGGGAAACCGCCTTTCGCTACGATGATGGATTCCGGATATTCGATATGCCGCTGATCGAGCGGGATTTCCTGAATTTCCTGGGTGTATTTGTTGTAGAACACTACTCCTGAAACTTCTTCGGTATCGGAAACGCCTCTTCGGTCGCCCAGTAAATTGATGAGCAGGCCTTTGTGTCCCACGCTGATGACATCATAATTCATAGGCTGTGCCAAGGCGGCAAGTGCTGCAAGCAGGATAAAGGTTACGGGTTTCCATTTCACGCCGTTGGCAATCTGTTTGCCGTATTTATCGGGTGGAGTGTAGGTGAGAATATCGAGTTTTTTGGTAATGATTCCGACGATCACCACAATGGCGATCAGGACAAGAAGTAAAAATGTTAAAGACATAGTTAGTTTTTAGAATGTAGGTTTTAAAGATACTCTTTTTGTGGAATTCTGCAAAAAACCGACTCTAATCTTATGACAAATTCGCCAGCTTCGTACATCCGACTTGCGCTGGAGAAAGGTTTTTGATATCTGATCCGAAGTTTACAAACATCGCGGCGTGTAATTATAGACTATTACAGCCTTTTACTACTAATATAATTCCAATTATTATAAATGAAACAGCCCCTGCTAAACCTTTGAATAACATTGAGACTGACCAGATCTGGCTCATTGTATTTCCTCTTCTCTTTAATAAGAAAAACAGGTACATACTAAAAATAATAATTACACTAAATCCTAAAATTATATTATTCATTTATCATTTTTTACATTGCGCAGGGCAGACTTATCATTGCAATAATTTATTCGCTAAATAAGAAAGAAGTACGCAGATGAAAAATATTATAATATAAAAGAATGGATAATATTATAGATGCTCCTACTACGCCTAGAGAAGAGTTTATGCCTAAAGAATTTTTTTTATCCGATTTCCAGTAATTAATCATCTTTTTTAGAGAAAAATATACTATAAATAAAAGACATATTTGAAGTATCATATATTCAGTCAATAAATGTATTTTCATTTTATTTTTTAGTTTGTCTTTATTGCATTTCCAAGTTACATCACAGGTTTTTCTGCAATATTCTTTTATATTAATGTAGACTTGTTAGAACTGATTTTAAGAAAAGCATTATCATTTTGATAGCTGTCTTCTTCAAGATAAAACACTTTCGAAGTTGTTTTAGACAATTCATTTATGCAAACTAAGATACTTCTCAAATTTTTCTCATTTACGGAATCGTTGTAAAGGAAATCGAAATCCAATATTTCTCGACTATTGAAAAAGCAGTTCATTTCACAGTTTTCAACATAAACAATCGCCATAAAACCAGTGTCTATTTGTTTATTCCAAAAACTTTGTAGCAAATCATAATCTATGTAATTTAAAATTAAATCTGTTTGATATTGCTTGAATTGTATTCTGTAATTCCCATTTAGAAGTTTAATGACTGATTTCCATTCATCATTAGTGAAATTGTTTGCGGAAACATTTATAAAGGTTTTAGTTTCCAAGGCTTTCACTTTGTTTAGAATTAAATCAAAATTTTTCATATTTTCCTGAGCATT